>JARFPM010000003.1 GCA_030444405.1 Nitrospira sp. | reverse complement strand
TTGCTGGCCATGTTGGGTTCGACGACGGAGCAGATGTCTGCCGAAGCTTCGATATCTGCACTGCCCGGCGTTGCCGGAACGGCAGAGGCTTCATTGGCAGGAGCGCCGGACCGTGCGCAGATCATCGACATGGCGAGAAAGAATCCCGACACGGCTGCCGTGGTCGTGAAACAGTGGCTCAAGAATCCCACATAGCGCGCAGCAATGGCGAAGAATCTGACGGGTGAACAGAAGGCGGCCATTCTTCTTCGTGCCATCGGAGAAGAAGCAGCCGCCCAGGTCATGAAACAACTTGACCCCAAAGAAATCAAGCGGCTGGGAAGTTTTATGAGCGGCACCGCCCAAATTTCACGAGATGAGGAAGATGCGGTCATCTCGGATTTTCGGACCGCCAGCGCGTCAGGGGAAGTTCAGTTTCAGGGAAAAGAGTTCATCAAGACCGTACTCACCAAGGCGTTGGGTCTGGAAAAGGCGGCGCGGATCATCGAATCGATGACCCGGAAAAGCTATCCAGGCCTGGAGGCGCTGAAATGGGTCGATGTGAAAACTCTTGTCCAAATGTTGAAGATCGAGCATGCGCAAACGGTGGCGGTCATCCTCGCACATCTTGAGAGCGATCAAGCCGGGCAAGTACTTGCAGGACTTCCGGAATCGATGCGCGGAGACGTGGCGCTTCGGCTTGCCACCATGGAGGAGGTGCAGCCGGATGTCTTGGAAGAACTGAGCCAAAGCATGCAAGAGACGTTGTTGGCGAGTAAAGGAGCGGGTTCGCAGAGCATCGGGGGGCCTGAGGTGATGGCCGACATTCTGACAAGAATGGATAAGGCCAACGAGGGCGGCATTATGGTCAAGATTGCCGAGAAGAGTCAGCCGTTGGCGGACGCGATCCGGGCACTCATGTTCGTCTTCGACGACCTGGTGAAGGTCAACGATCGCGGCCTACAGGAATTGATGAAAGAGATCAGCAAGGACGACCTTCCGCTGGCTCTCCGCGGGGCGAATCCGGAGGTGAAGGAGAAATTCTTCAAAAACATGTCGAGCCGTGCCGCGGAAATGTTGAAAGAAGATATGGAGGCCAAGGGGCCTGTCAAGGTGTCCGATGTCGAGAGAGCCCAGCAGAATATCCTGAAGGTTTGCCGCAAGCTTGAGGAGGAAGGCCGTATCGTCATCGCGGGCGCGGGAGAGGAGATGCTGTAGTGACGGGGATGACCATCCCGGCCTTGGCCGTTCCTGATAGAAGCGTTCCACGACTTCAGGGAACGGTCTTAGTCGTTGATCATGATGAAGGGGTCAGAAATTGGTTCTACGAGTTGCTTCGGTCGGAACGAGTGCCCGTTCGACTCTCGGGGTCAGGACAGGAGGCGCTTGCGATGGTGAAGCAGGGGGCTACTGCGCTGCTGATCGTCGACGCCTCTCTGCCAGACCGAGACGGAATCGCAGTTCTGGAGGAGGCACAGAGGATCGACGGTCGTATGATCGGAGTCGTGATGACCGGAGCGGCCTCGGTCGAGCTTGCCGTCCGTGCGATGCGAGCCGGCTCCAGCGATTTCGTGACGAAACCGTTTCAGCATGACGTGGTACTCACCACCGTGCGGCGGTTACTGGAACTCTATCGGCTGCGCACCGACCATACGGTCGTGAAGCATGCGGCAGTACGGTCCGGCGCAGTACGGCTGCAGAGCGTGCCATTTCAGACATTCGGGGATGACGGCACACTCCGAGGCGATGATGGTCGGACGGAATATGAGCGTGGTCTGGCAGACGGCCAGCGACATTCGGAAGCTCAGCGCCAACAAGATCTCGCGGTACTGACCGATGCCGTCAGAAGGTTTGATGCCGCTCGGTCTATGCTCCAGCAGACGGTCGACGACGAAATCATCGCGCTTGCACTTCAGATCGTGTCCAAAATTCTTCATGAGTCCGCCGAGTCCAGCCGCGAACAGATCGTTATGCAGGCCAAGGCGGCACTAGGTGTTGTTCAAGAGTCGGACGGCGTGGTGATACAAGCGCACCCGGCGGACGCCGCTGTACTTGAGGCGGTTCGGGCGGAGCTTACAGGACGGCAGCAGGTCGCGCTGAAGCTCACCATCGAGCCGGTGGCTTCTCTCCAACGAGGAAGCTGTCTTCTGCACACCGCAACACGATTGATCGATGCCTCACTCGATACTCAGTTATTCCGCTTGGGCGATGCCCTGAGGAACAGGACTCATCATGAGTCTTAGTCATCTGATCGAGCGTGTCGACCCCATTGAAGTTTCCGGAAGAGTGGCTCAAGCGGTTGGGATCGTCGTGGAAGGGTATGGGCCAATGACGACTGTGGGAGAGCTTTGCCGAATTACCAGGGAGACGGCTGGAGGGCCGATTGCTGCGGAGGTTGTGGGATTTCGTGAGGACCGTGTCCTGCTGATGCCGCTGGGCGACATGCACGGGATCGGGCCGGGAAGTCGAATTACCATGTCCGGCCAAGTGGCCACCCTCGCTGTCGGACCGGGCTTGCTGGGAAGGGTTCTCGACGGCTGTGGAAATCCGATGGATGGCAAAGGGCCGTTGACGGCCACGGATCGCTATCCGCTTTATGCGGCTCCACCGAACCCGTTACAACGAGCCCGTCTACGCACTCCTCTTGATCTCGGCGTTCGTGCGATCAACGGGTTTCTTACGTGTGGTCGTGGTCAGAAGATGGGCATTTTTTCCGGTTCCGGGGTTGGGAAGAGTGTGTTGTTGGGGATGATCAGCCGGTACACAAAAGCGGATGTCAATGTCATTGCCCTCATCGGAGAGCGAGGCCGTGAGGTCAATGAATTCCTGGAACGCGATCTGGGTGCAGAGGCGCTCGGACGCTCGGTTGTGGTGGTGGCGACCTCCGACCAAGCCCCGCTCATACGCTTACGCGCGGCGTTGGTGGCGACGACCATTGCCGAATACTTCCGTGATGCGGAGCAACAGGTCTTGTTGTTGATGGATTCACTGACGCGATTGGCCTACAGCCAGAGAGAAGTGGGTTTGGCGATCGGGGAGCCTCCGACGACCAAGGGCTATACTCCCTCTGTGTTTACGCTCTTGCCGAAACTACTGGAACGTGTCGGGACAGGACCAGGCTCAGGAACCATTACCGGATTGTATACCGTGCTCGTCGATGGCGATGATCTCGCCGATCCGATCGCCGATACCGTTCGATCGATCTTGGACGGCCATATCGTCTTATCTCGCACATTGGCCGCGCGCAATCACTTCCCTGCGATTGATCTCCTCCAGAGTACAAGCCGTGTGATGCGGGATATTGTCGACCGGGCACACTACGACGCCGCCAGGAAGCTCCTCGAATTAGTGGCCCGGTATCGCCAATCTGAAGACCTTGTCTTGCTGGGAGCCTATAAGCCGGGGATGAACGCCGCTCTCGACCGTGCCGTTCAAGCACAGGAGGCGATCAATGATTATTTGCGGCAAGACATTGACCAGGCAGCCGGATTGCCCTCATCGGTGCAGGAACTTGAGGCGCTGGCCCAACAGGCGGCATGAGCCTCGAGTCGTTGCGGAAGCTGCGCGCCCAGACTGTAGAGACTCTGATGATGGAATTGGCCCAGATCGCCCGCACCCAGGCTCAGAGCGAGGAGCAGTATCATGACATCGAAGCCCAGATTCAGAAGGACTCCGTCATCTATGACCGAGAATCAGGGCAAGGGTTGACGATAGAAGCGTGGTTGGAATGGCAGGGGCGTATGGATTCGCAGCGGGCAGCGCTGCGCCGTGTGCGTCGCGAGATCGACCAAGCCGTCGAGGCGTGGCAGCACACTAAGGCGCGTCTCGTCGAAGCCAGCCAGGAGTGCAAGCTTCTTGATCTTGTCGCCGACAGACGCCGCGAAGCGCAACGTGCCGACGCGGGGCGTCAGGAGCAGCGAACGATGGACGAAGCTGCGAGCCGCCGCTATTCCAGGGGAAAAGAGAGCAACTCATGAAGGGACGATCCATCAGGGGTTGGGGGGATTGTTTCGGTCTCGGCGATCTTGGGTGTGTGGCGAGAACGGCGCCGAAGATGAGCCGACATTCCCAGTTTTGGACAATGGTTGGCGGGATCGTCGGTTCGACTATTCTCTTCTGGATCATGGTGCAATTAGGACAAGCCTCCTCCGAACCAAAATACAAAACACAGCCGGTGGCGACGAGTGGGCTGAAGGAGGGAGTGCCGCAACGAGTGCAGGATGCAGAAAACTCAAGTGCGGAGTCCGACGACGATGCCAAGCTGTTCGCTCCACCCGCGATCCAGGGGCCGGCGATCGATTTTCCGCGTGAAGTGCTCGATATGCTGGAACAGCGAAGGCGCGATCTTGACCGGCGCGAGCAATCGATTCGCCAGAACGAAGAACGGCTTATGATTGTGAGGGGCCAGATTGAGGAACTCTTGGACCAGAACGAAGCATTGGAAAAGAAGATCCAGAGCGCGCAGGCCAAAGAAGACCGCTCTCAAGCCAAGGCCCATGCGGAGAAGGAACGTTCGGCACAGGATCAACGGACGCAGCTCGCCAAGATCTACGAATCCATGCCCTCTGAAGACGCCGCCTTGCGTCTCGAACGCATGCCGCTGAAGACGCCGCCTTGCGTCTCGAACGCATGCCGGATCGGAAAGCGATCGAAATCCTGCGGCTGGTGAAGGCCAAGACCGCCGGAGCGATCCTCTCCCAAGTCAAAGCCGACCGCGCCGCCAAACTCACCGAACAATTGCTGGCCCAGACACCGTAGATTTCCTGGATGTTGTCAGGTCTTCGCTATGGCGGAAGCCACGGCGTATGCGACCTGCTTGTTGTGCACGTCTCCGTGATCCTTGATAAATCGATCCGTCGAGAGATTGTGTAACCGTCCATTCGTCAGCTGATAGGGACCCTGAACATCAAGGAGCGACATGTCGGTGGCCTCCGGCGTTTTCTGGGCGCTGTTGCGACCGATCCCGCCATATTTGTCATTCTTGTCCCCAATGCCGGCCGCCACGTGGCCAGCCAGCAAGGAGGCGATGGAATAGGCGAGATCGACCGCCTTGTCGTTGGCTGTGCAAGTGATGATTGTAGGGCCGGAGACAGCACACCTGGTGAGCACTCGGCGAAAGAATCCATTCTGGGTATCGTCTCATTTCTCGGAGAACCCATATGATGTGCTATCTACAGGGCTCAATGCTTAGTATTGACCAGGCGGAGATGGGAAGATAAACTGATCGGATGTTACGAATAGGAGCAGCAGCATTCTTTCTGATCTGTCTGACCACTCCGGTTTGGGCAACGGAAGTGGAACGGTTCGAACCCGATCAACCCTTCGACCAGGCGCTGGCCACGAATCTCTTCCGTTCGCTGCTCAACCAGGCGCTCGAGAGACTTGAAGACCACGTGGAAGTTTCAGGAAACCTTAATTCCGATCAAACGAAAGGTGATCGGGGTAAGCATCTGCGGTTCAAATTCTATCCAGAGGGCAAGTCAAAATCCGATCAGCATTTCGAGGCCGAAGGTAGGTTCCGCTCATTTCCCGAATCTGGCCAATATGATTGGCATTTCCAATTCAAGCAGCCGGAAGATCGCTCCAAGAAATATTCCTCCCCACAGACTGAAGCGCCGCTGTAACCGGGCAAAGAATGAACCGCTTGCCGGTTCGATGGTTACTTTTGCCTACCACACTGTAAAGTTTTCCTTACTCAGCACAGAGTCGTAAAAATTGTTTACTACAACAGCCTATTCTCTGCGGCCTTATAAGCCGCTCAATTGGCATGAGGCTTGTATTCCACTCCGCTCGGATCACACGAGGAACGGCGCACGTGGACTTCATTCTTGCTGATCTTGCCCCCCCTCCATCTGGATCCCCCGTAGACAGGGGAGTAAAAACGGCTCGGTTAGCTAGTTCTCCGAGTTCCAGTGATAATCGGAGAAATTTTTCCGGTGTTTTGCAAGGAGTTCGCGGGGAAGAGAGGAGGGGGGAGACGCGCGAAGCCGATGATGCTCGATCAACGAACAAGCCCGATCGTGCGCCTCGCTCGAAGGAAGCGAATAGTCTGAAGCCTTCCGCGACTCAGACTGAGCGCGCTGAGACATCACCTTCACTGGCTCAGGCCCCAACCGGAAGCAGATCCAGTGATGAGGAGAATAGGGTCGGTGAAGATTCGAGGAAAGCTCTCGAATCGACGAACCAACCGAGTAATGCAAGTTCTGACTCTCAAGGGCAAGTGCCCACGCCCCTCTTGTCCCTGGTTTCACTTCCGGTATTGGCCGAAGCGAATGATCATACGAATGTTCACGCGGAAGAAGGAGAGTCTGAGCGGGAAATCAAGTCAGACGGCGGTTCTTCAAGTTCTCCGTTGATAGTGCCTAGGTCGACGAATGCTCCCACGACGGTATCCGATCGGGCAGAAGACCACTCTCTTCCTGACAATGAACGGAGTTCTCAGCCTGATCTGCTAGCCAATGAACCAGATGCTCCGGTGATTCACACCAGAAGCGATTCGCACGATGCTCAGGTCGTCAAGCCGGGTCCCCACATGATTGCCGAGGACGCCGGTACAGAGATCGCGAATCGTGTCGAAACTCGTTCAGTATATCTGGAGTCACAGCCTGGCTCAGCTCTTCCACAGCCCGAGGCGATTGTGAGTCGGGCCTCTCATGCCCATCTCGGGGCTGGGCTAGCTGTTGGTAAGGCGGAAATACCTAAGCCCGATTCCGTCATTCGCGATGGTGTATCGGTCGATCGTTCTGCTCCGGCTCAGGTGAACGGGTATGCGCAATCTCTTGGCGATGATCAGGACATCGGAGTGAGGACGCGCTGGGTTTTCCAGGACGGGCAGCAATCGAGCTTTGAAGGGGCCGAGCGATTCAGCGAGTTCTGGGATGATCAACATAGCCCACAGCATGATCAGACCGAGACCAAGCTACCGCAGGCAGCGGTTGTTGATCACCAAGTTGCGAACGGACAACCTACAGAGTCGTTCATGGTTGGAATTCACGGGCGTGGATTGTCTAGTCCGCCACCACCCACTAGCCATTTCTTAAGTCAGGCGCAGCCGGCCATGCCTGCCCATGACCCTGCCGAACAGTCTGTACGTTTAATGACGCGTTCGGTCGTGTTGGATTTGGCTCAGCCTGACCTGGGCCATGTGAATATTCGTGTGGCGATGACGAACGATGTGGTCCACACCCATCTGTTAGCCGACAGACCGGAAGTGGGGCAATTCTTCATCAACGGGCAGGACCGTCTTCAGGCAGCGTTTCAGGCGAACGGATTAGACATGGGACAATTCCGTGTCGATATCGATCGTCAGAGTGCCGGTCGTTCGTTCCATCATGGCCCTTCTCAGGAACAAGGACAAACCTGGAATCATGGTTCACAGGGGATGAATTGGGGGCAGAATCCGGACCGACAGGATGAACAACGTCCGTCGCTCCACAGCCTCTTGAATGTAGTGGCGTAGATCGGAAGGGAGATACGGAAAATGATCGATGTATCAGCACTCAACTCGACGGGAACCCGACCGACACCGGAAAGAACCGGTCCTCGACAACTGGGGCAGGACGACTTTCTCAAATTGCTGATCACACAACTCAAGAACCAGGATCCCTTGAAACCGACCGACAATACTGAATTCGTCTCACAACTCGCGCAATTCAGCCAGCTGGAGCAAACTGCGAAGCAGGCACAGTTGCTTCAACAGAGCCTCGACGCACAAACGGCATCACTGCAGTTCACGTTGCTGCCCATGATCGGTCGCACGGTCACCGTCGGTCGAGAATTGGTTCAGCTAGGGAACGGACCTGCGACCTTCGGCTATACCTTGGACAAAGGTGCCGCGAAAGTTCTCATCAGCATTCAGGATCAACAAGGTCAAATCGTGCGCAGTTTGGAGTATCGTGACCGAGCCTCAGGAGCCAATGTCGCTGAGTGGGATGGGAAGAACAACAGTGGCGCCCTCATGCAGCCGGGCCTCTATCGCTATCTCATTTCCGCGACAGACTCAGAAGGAAATGCTGTAAAGGTAGAGGGTCGTGCCTCCCTTACTGTGGCAGGTGTCCGAATGGAAGAGGGGAGGGCCAAACTCCTGGTCGGTGATTTAGCGATTGATCCGTCCGATATCGTCGAGTTGCGATAAAAAGAGGAGGGTTGTACTCATGGGAATTCTGTCGTCAATGTTCACAGGCGTCAGCGGGCTCAACGCGAATGGGAACGCGTTATCGGTCGTGGGGAATAACATCGCGAATTTGAATACGGTTGGGTTCAAATCCAGCCGATCTGCGTTCGCCGACCTCATCAGTGCCACGTTGGGAGGGGTGGGTGGAGACATTCAGGTAGGTTTGGGTGTGGCACTCAATGGAGTGCAGGGGAACTTCAGTCAGGGTCCGTTCAGTACTACAAGCAATACGCTCGATCTAGCGGTCGACGGCAACGGCTTTTTCGTCCTCCGGGATCAGAACGGGGGAAGCTTGTACTCCCGAGCAGGACAGTTCCACCTCGATGCTCAGAGTCGCATCGTAGATCCTAGCGGCTTCCTTCTTCAAGGGTACCAGGTCGACACCAACGGTGCGATTACGGCGAATATCGGAGACGTCACGTTACCGGCTACCACGGCACCGCCCAATGCGACGAGTACGGTCGATATCGGGACCAATCTCAATTCGCAGTCTCCGACGAGTACTTTCTCTCTCACCGATCCACTTGGAACGTCCCAGTTCTCGACGTCGCTGACAGCCTACGATTCTCTCGGCAACAGCCATCTCCTCACCACTCACTTTTCCAAGACTGCAGCGAATACGTGGGACTACAACATCGTAGGTAATACGAACGAGATCGTCACGACCAATTATGATTCGTCCAATATCAATACTTCACTGGGCATCGTGCGGTTGGCTTCCGGGACCCTGACGTTTACGACAGGGGGTGCGCTGGATACTGAGAGCGTCGTGACCAGTTATGACAACGGCGCTCCCGGAGGAGCTGCTGGTGGCGTGGTGGGCCAAGCACAAATTGATTTTGTGGGCGCTATCGGAGACCAGCTGATTACCTTCGATTTTGGCTCAAGCGTGACTACGGATGGAGGAACTGGACTCGATCTGACTACGCAATTCGGCGCAGCCTCGGGAATAGTTCAGCAGAGCCAGAATGGATTCGGTGCTGGGGCCCTTCAAACCTTCTCGGTGGAGGCAAACGGGCTCATCAACGGAAGATTTTCAAACGGACAGGTTCGTCCTTTGGCCCAGCTGGCTCTCGCACGATTTGCGGATCCGCAGGGACTTGTTCGAGCTGGCAAAAATGCCTTTGCCGAGTCGGGCCCGTCCGGACAACCGTTGGTTGGCCCCGCCACGTCCGCCGGGCTTGGGAAAATCCTTTCCAACACGCTGGAATTGTCGAATGTGGACCTTGGTGAAAGTTTTATCGAAATGATTGCCTTTCAGAGAGGGTTTCAAGCCAATTCGAGGGTCGTCACGACGTCAGATGAACTTCTCCAGGAGTTGGTCAACCTGAAGCGGTAGTTCGTTGATTTAGAATCGGGCTGGGATTGTTGCCCTAGACCCAGCCCGACCTCCATCTCTATCCCCAGCCAACGTCCGTCCCATGTCAGGGTTTATCGATCTCTCTCGTCAGATTCTTGACTACAGTGTCAAGGGATCGCCTGACAGCAACCGTTCTTTCCTGCATACCAAGGCAAGTTCCAGATTGGATACGCGCCAACTGTATTGATTCTCGATCTCTCTAGACCATGGGTTTTAGCGGCATAGTGGCATATGCATTGCAGTCTCCGCTCCGGGCCCATGAGTGAATCGAGGAGGAGTTATGGCAGATGCAGCCGCAGTCGATGAAAAGGCTCCAGTCGCGGCCCCCGTTCGGGCGTTCCCCATCAAACTGCTCATTATCGTATCGGTTGTTGCCTTGATGTTCGGCGTCGGCGGGGCGTTTGTGGTAGTCAAATTCTTGGGAGGAGCGAGCAAAGGTGCCGAAGGTTCAGAAGAGCATAAGGCCGATGCAGAGGTAAGGGCCGAATCCAAGAGCGGGGCCGGTGGAAAGCACGGCCAGGCTGCTTCACCTGGCGTCATGTTTGACTTGGATCCCTTCATCGTAAACCTCGCGGATACCCCCGACGTTCGCTACTTGAAGCTTACCCTCAAACTCGAGGTGGACAGCGAAGCGGTCTCGACTGAACTGTCCGCGCGTATTCCTCAGATACGAGATGCGATTCTGGTCCTGCTCAGCAGCAAGGACGTCAATGCGGTAAGAACAACTCAGGGAAAATTCCAGCTGCGCGATGAAATTACGCAGCGTATCAACGGCCTCCTTAAGAAACCAGGAGTCCGGTCGGTCTATTTCACGGAATTTGTTGTTCAGTAACTGGCTGGCCATATGGAAAAGATTCTCTCGCAGGACGAAATCGATGCGCTCTTAAAGGGCGTCGTCTCAGGTGAGGTGGACACGGATCCGAAGGAAGCCGCCCAGGAAGCAAAAGGGGTCATTCGATACGATCTGTTCAACCAGGAGCGGATCATCCGCGGGCGGATGCCGACCATGGAGATGATCAACGACCGATTTATTCGCCGCTTATCAGTCGCCTGGACCAGCATGTTCCGGGAAGCCGTTGATTTCGTCGTCGTCGGGACGCAGGTGATCAAGTTCGGCGAGTTTCTGAAGAAAGTCCCGATGCCCTCATCGTTGAACGTGTTTCATATGTCTCCGTTACGGGGTAGCGCGCTCTTCGTGATGGACGCGTTCCTCGTGTACCTGGTCGTAGACTATTTTTTCGGGGGGAAAGGTCAGACCCACGTGAAGCCCGAGGGGCGAGACTTCACGCCCGTCCAACTGAGGATCATCAAGAAGCTGTTGCTGCAATCGCTTGTCGATCTGGAAACAGCGTGGCATGCCGTCGTGCCGGTCAAGGTGGAATACGTGCGTTCTGAGAGCAACCCCCAGTTCGCGATGGTGGTGACATCATCCGAAATCGTGATCGTCGTCACGTTGCAGGTCATCTTGGGCGAAACGGCCAGGGAGCTGTACGTCGTCTATCCCTACAGCATGCTCGAGCCGATCAAAGAGAAACTCTATTCCGGCCTCGTTTCCGATCAGGTCGATCAAGGCGGGGATTGGAGTCATCGGTTCCGAGAACGGTTACAAGAGTGTCCCCTTCCGATAACGGTACGGCTGGGAACCGCTACGGTGACCGTGAAGGATGTCATGCACTTCTCTCCCGGCGACGTGATCTTGCTCGACCAGCATCCAGGAGACCCTCTCGATTGCTATATCGAGGGGTATCACAAGTTTCAGGGTAGTCCGGGAATTTACAAAGGCAATCACGCGTGCCGCGTGACCAAAATATTGAACTAGTCGCGAGACCACCGAGAGAGTGACCATGGCTGAGTCAGACTCCGCAACTCGTACAGATTCACAGACGACCGGTAGCCAATCCCCACAACCGGCCTCGTTTCCGCCCGTCCAAAACGCGGAGACGGGAGGAGCTCCGAAGAACATCGATTTTATTCTGGATATTCCGATGAGCGTCACCGTGTATGTCGGATCCACAAAGATGGCCATTCGCGATCTGTTGCAACTGGCTCAAGGTTCCGTCATCGAACTGGATAAACTGGCGGGCGAGCCGATGGAAGTGATGGTGAACAACAAGCTGGTTGCGCGCGGCGAAGTAGTGGTCGTCAATGAAAAATTCGGCATTCGTTTGACGGATGTGGTCAGTGCGGCGGAACGCGTGCAACAACTTCGCTGAATGATCCGAGGGAGAGGCCGTGATTGATCTGTGGGAAAGCCTGTTCCGCACCGTTTCGGCCCTGGCCATCGTACTGGTACTGATGGGGATCGTCGCGGTGTCGGTTCGGCGATTGATGGGGCGGCGTTTGGGGATCGCCGACGGGCGTCATCTCGTTCGGGTTTTAGCCAGCGGCTACATCGCCCCGCGTAAGACGATTACCCTCGTGTCGGTCGCGGGAGAATACCTGATTGTGGGGACGACCGCGAATGATCTTGTTCCGTTGGGACGCATCAGCGATTCCGCCGAATTGCAGGAATTGCTCGCATTCACCCGCGAGAAACCATCCACCGAGACGACGCCCGTCCCGCGGGACATCTCTGCCTCGTGGCTCCGACGTCTACCGCTCGGCGTCTTTCATCGCAATAAGGGACTTCATGGCCAATAAGCACGAATCTCGCTCACGCATAGTGTGGGTGATCATCGTCGGAGCGATGACGCTGCTCGTCATACCTCTTTCAGAAGCGGTGGCGGTCGGCCCGTCGGTGAGCATCGATTTCGGGGCAGCCGGCCCGAAACAAACCGCAGTGGTGATCCAGATTGTGATTCTCCTTACGGTGCTCTCCTTGGCACCGGCCTTATTCATCATGGTGACGTCCTTTACCAGGATCGTGATCGTGTTGTCGTTCCTCCGGCAAGCGTTGGGAACGCAGGCGGTTCCTCCGAACCAAGTGATACTGTCTTTGGCGCTGTTCTTGACGATGTTCATCATGGCGCCAGTGGGTCAAACTGTATACAACAACGCGCTGCAACCATTAATGGCCGAGCAGATCTCTTATGAAGACGCATGGAAAAAGGGTATCGAGCCGGTGCGGAACTTTATGCTGCGCCAGGTCAGGGAGAAGGATCTCGAACTCTTTATCAAGTTGAGCCACATGGCGAAACCGGACCGGGTTGAGGACGTGCCGACCCAAGCGATCATTCCGGCCTTCATTCTGAGCGAACTACGAATTGCCTTCCAAATCGGGTTCTTGATCTACATTCCCTTTTTAATCGTCGATATGGTCGTCGCCAGCATTCTCATGTCGATGGGCATGATGCTCCTTCCGCCTGTCGTGATCTCGTTGCCGTTCAAGTTGATCTTGTTCGTATTGGCCGATGGCTGGTACCTGGTTGTGGGGTCGATGGTGCGGAGTTTTCAATAGAGGCGAGTCGTCTGCAGATAGCCTATGGCCGACAGCTGATGGCTGAGTGCTGATAGCGAGGATGACCGAGTGACACCGGAACTCGTAACGGAACTGGGGAGGCAAGCGCTGGAAACGACGCTGTTGGTGTCGTCGCCGATTCTGGGGCTCAGTCTGTTCATCGGTCTGGCGGTCAGCGTACTCCAGGCGATGACCCAATTGAACGAAGCCACTCTCACATTTGTCCCGAAAGTGGTGGCCCTTTTTGTGGCGTTGTTGCTCTTCCTCCCCTGGATGCTGAACGTCATGACCACATACATGGCCAATCTCCTGATGAACATTCCCAACTACGTGCACTAATACGAGACGATGGCGTTGACGCAGACGATCCAGATTCTCCTCCCGGAATTCCAAGGGTTCTTGGTCCTCATTTCCCGTGTCGGCGGGCTGTTGGCTGCGTTGCCGGTCTTGAGCGGCCGCGCTGTTCCGTTGAAAGTCAAAGTCGCCCTCGTCCTGGCGTTGGGAGTCCTGTTGGCTCCCTTGGTGAGACTTCCCGTCGTGCCCTATGATCCTGTCGCCTTGGCAGCCGGACTTGTCAGTGAAATGGCGATCGGTTTGGCGATCGGACTGGCCGTTCGATTATTTTTCAGCGCGCTGGAATTGGCCGGAGAGCTGATCGGCGTGCAGATGGGGTTCGGGGTGGTCCAATTGTTCGATCCGGCGACGGCCGATCACACACCCATCATCGGACAATACTTCACCCTCCTGGCGACTCTCATCTTTCTTTCGCTGAACGGACATCTGCTTCTGGTAGCCACGATTCTCTCCAGCTATGAGTCCATTCCGGCGTTCGGCGCTTCCCTCCCTGGAGGAATGGGAGACGATATTCTTCGTCTCTCTCAGCACATGTTCACGGTGGGGTTGAAATTGGCGGCACCCGTACTTGTCGTCATTCTCCTGATCAATATTCTTCTCGCGCTTCTTGGACGTGCAGTCAGTCAGATCAACGTGTTTGTTCTGAGTTTTCCCGTCACCATCACGGGAGGCTTGGCGGTGATGGGACTGTCCATACCGTTTGTGGTGGAACTTCTGGTTCGGGAAATCGAGCGACTGCAATTCACGATCCATGGGCTCATGAAAGCGCTGGGACATGGCTGAGGATCGGAGTAATAGGACAGAACCCGCGACGCCGAAACGCAAGGAGGAGGCGCGCAAAAAAGGGCAGATCGCCATCAGTCGCGATCTGTCTACTGCAGTCATCCTTTTGAGCGGCATTGGGCTGTTGGCGGCCATGCTACCGGTCGGTGTTCAGAAAATGACGGAGATGACCCGTCAAGGACTCACGCTCTCGTTCCCTCTAGAATTCTACGAAGGGATGTCGATTGAGCAGGTGTATTCGGTCGTCATCCACGCCGGCATCACAGTCATGACCCTGAGCCTTCCGGTCGTGGTGGGCATTCTGGTGATGGGGGGCGGTGCGTCGCTGCTGCAAACAGGGTTGTTGTGGCGCGCCGATGCGATTAACCCGGACGCTCAGCGCATCAATCCGATCAAAGGGCTTTCCCGATTGGTCTCACTGCGTTCTGTGATGGAACTCGTGAAGGGGCTGCTCAAGATCGCGATCGTAACGAGTATCGGCCTGTGGGTCGCACGATATGACGTGCTCCAGATTCCGGGGTTGATCGAGTTCGATATGGGGACCGTCCTGCAAGTAACCGGACGGCTCGCGCTGAAAGTCGGGTTAGCCGTCGCCGGGGCGATCACGGTACTCGCCGGGCTCGACTATTTTTACCAACGGTATGAGTGGGAACGAAGCCTGCGGATGTCGAAGGAGGAAATCAAGGAGGAACACAAGGCCACGGAAGGCGATCCGCTTATCAAGGGTCGTGTGCGGACCATTCAGCGGGAGATGGCGAAGAAGCGCATGCTGGCTGCCGTGAAGACGGCGGACGTGGTGATTACCAACCCGACACACCTGGCCGTCGCGCTGAAATATGACACCGCCACGATGGGGGCTCCCGTTGTGGTCGCCAAAGGAGCCAGCTTGGTTGCTGAACGTATCCGTGAGTTGGCGCGACATCACGGAGTGCCGGTCGTCGAACATAAATTCGTGGCCAGAACGCTTTTCAAACTCGTCGATATCGGCAAAGAGATTCCGAACGAGCTGTACCGTGCGGTTGCGGAGATCCTGGCGTTTGTATATCGCGCCAGAGGCGTGACTCCATGAGAGCGCCGCGAGCCTGAGGGATCATGTCAACGGCAATAGAACCAGTGGAACGAAACCAGCTGATCAAGCATCCGGACGTCGTGATATCCGTCGGGGTGGTAGCCATCCTCATGATGATGCTGTTGCCATTGCCTCGATTTCTGCTCGATTTGTTGTTGAGCTTCGATATCACCTTGTCGGTCGTTATCTTGCTCGTGGGGCTTCAGGTCCGGCGCCCGATCGAATTCTCGGTGTTTCCGTCGGTCCTTCTAATGATCACATTGTTCAGGCTGTCCCTCAACATTGCGTCCACGCGTCTCATCTTGCTCCATGGGAACGAAGGTGCAGGGGCGGCCGGCGAAGTCATTCGGGCCTTCGGGAACTTTGTCGTCGGGGGCAATTACACCGTCGGCTTGGTGGTGTTCTCCATTCTCGTCATCATTAACTTCGTCGTGGTGACGAAGGGCGCCGGACGTGTGGCCGAGGTCGCCGCCCGCTTCACATTGGACGCCATGCCTGGAAAGCAGATGAGCATTGATGCGGATCTAAACGCGGGTCTGATCAATGAGGCGGACGCGCGCCGCCGGAGGCGGGAAATTGCGGAAGAGGCGGACTTTTACGGTGCGATGGACGGAGCCAGCAAGTTTGTTCGGGGAGATGCCATTGCGGCCGTCATTATCATACTCGTCAACATCATCGGTGGATTGGCGATCGGTATCCTGCAACAGGGCATGAGTCCGGCACTCGCGGCTCAAACCTATACCGTGCTGACGATCGGTGAGGGGTTGGTGGCGCAGATTCCCGCCCTGATCGTTTCGACCGCCGCCGGTATCGTTGTGACCCGCGCAGCCTCGGAAACGGATTTGGGAGGCGAGATGACTCGACAGCTGTTGATGTCCTCCAAACCGGTGGGCATTGCTGCGGGCATTCTTCTCGCGCTTGGCATGGTGCCGGGGCTTCCGCATGTGGCATTCCTAGCGTTAGGGAGCGCCATCGCCTGGATCGCCTATCACCTTCATCAGCAGGAACAGGTTCAAGCAGCCCCGACACCCACTCCCATCACCCCGAAGGCCGAGGAAGGTCTGACCCGAGTGACCCCGCTCGATCTCATGGAAGTACAAGTTGGGTATGGCTTGATAGGACTCGTCGAGGGAACGCAAGGCACCGCGCTTCTCGATCGGATTAAAGCGCTCCGGCGACAATTTGCAGAAGCGATGGGATTTGTCGTGCCTCCCATTCACATACGCGACAATCTTCAGCTGCGCCCGAACGAATACGCCATCATTCTGAAGGGAGTGGAAGTGGCCAAGGCCGACGTCTTGCCGGGACACTTGTTGGCGATTGATCCAGGCACCGGCCAGCGGGGTTTGGTGCAGGGGATCGCGACCAAGGAGCCTGCATTCGGGTTGCCGGCACTCTGGGTCCAAGAAGATGCCAGGGAACAGGCTCAAATGGCCGGGTATACAGTAGTTGACGCGAGTTCGGCAATCGCAACACATCTTTCAGAGTTGATCAAGCGCCATGGCCATGAATTGTTGGGACGGCAGGAAGTTCAAGCACTCTTGGACGAAGTCGGAAAATCGCATCCGAAGCTGGTGGAAGAGCTCATTCCGACGATGTTGCCACTCGGAACAGTCGTCAGGGTGCTCGGAAACTTGCTCAAGGAGGGCATTCCAATTCGAGACCTACGGTCGATCCTGGAAGCCATTTCTGATCAGGCCGCAAACACCAAAGATGCTGAAGTCCTCACGGAGTATGCAAGGCAGGCGTTGTCCAGGACCATCACCAAGCAGTATCAAGCGCCTGACGGCAGTCTGCAGGTCATTACCTTGGACCCCCGACTGGATCGGTCGTTAGCGGAACAAGCGGCGGCATTGCCGCCTGGGGCTACGTTGAACCTTGATCCCACACTCTCGCACAAACTGTTAACCAGTCTCAAACAAGCCGCCGAACGGGTTGCGGCTCGTGGTCAGCAGCCGATCGTACTCTGTTCACAGGTTGTTCGCCGCCATCTCCGTCGACACAGTGATCGTGTGTTGCATGCCGTTCCCGTCATGGGACTGAATGAAGTGGATTCCTTCGTCCGTCTGCAGTCGTTGGATACAGTGCGGATCGACTTGGAGTTGGCGCAGCCATCTTAAGGTAAGCCATGAAGGTCAAAACATTTCACGCGCTCACCATGCAGGATGCCATGCGTGACATCAAGGAAGAACTGGGGCCGGACGCCATCATTTTATCGGCGAAAGAAGTGCGTGAGGGAGGGCGAATCTTGCAAGCCTTCAATCGACCGGTCCTGGAAGTTATGGCCGCATCCGATCAGGATGTACAACGGTCCCCTCAGGGTGGAAAGAAAGTGCAACACGCTTCTCCTGTCAAACCGTCTGATGCCGGATCGGATTCCGCGCAGACCTTTCAACAGACACTCCAAGGGATGCTGAAGCCGAATTGCGAGACGACGACACCGACCGTCGGTAAGCGGTCTGCCTCGTTGAAGCCATCTTTTGTGCATGTGAAGCCGAAGCGCCTTCCGCATCTGCATACTGTGATGAATGAATTGGGACGCTTATTGGAAGATCTGTCGCGTGTGGACAGCCGATCGATCGGAAGTCAGCCGTCGCCCATGCCTGTGTTGCTGCGCCACTCGCTCATCGAACAGGGAATGAATCCTTCCACCGTGGACTTGCTCTTGAAGGAAGCCCGCAAGGCTGAACAAGCGGACGGTCCCCGCGACGATAAGTCGCTGCGGTGCGCGCTACAGCGTGAAATCGCGAAGCGTGTGCGAACGAGCGAGCCGCTTCCGAATGGGAAGGGATATCCCTCCATCGGCCTCTTGATCGGACCCAGCGGAGCCGGGAAGACCGCCGCCGTAGCCAAGCTGGCTTCACATTATCGTCTCGAACAGCGAAGATCTGTCGCCCTCATTACCTTTGATACGTATCGAGAAACTGCGGTTGAGCAACTGCGTCGGTATGCCAAGGTCGTGGGAGTGCCGTTCGCTTGTGCCTTGTCGGCTCGACAGGTCCATGAAGGGCTCCGTCGCCATACGCAGGTAGACCTCGTGCTGATCGATATGCCTGGGATCGGACCACGTGACTTGGCATTGGCCCAAGAACTGCAGCGGCTTCTACCGAAGGAGGCCGTTACGACCCATCTGGTCCTTCAGGCTACCACCAGGGAGCAGGAGCTCTGTCGGATCACGAGACGCCTCAGTGATCTGCCGCAGCTGCGTCTTCTGTTCACCAAGCTCGACGAAACGGAATCGTTCGGCGCCATCTTTGAAGTGGCGCATCAAACCGATGTGCCGCTTTCTTATTGGAGTATCGGACGGCGAGTCCCCGGAGATATCGAAGTCGCTTCATCGGAACGGTTGGCCACGTTTCTGACTGCGGAACGCTGTGCCCCTTCTCAGATGCTTGTCAATCGGTCGGTCCAATCATCAGAAGCAGCTCCTGCATGCATGGGAGCAGGAAGTCACCATGGATAATCTCGGAGGTCGTGCTATGTCGTTCGGAACAAGAAGGTCTGTTCTTGTGTCGGAGGATCTGAGTCAGGGAGGTGGCTCGTCCACTCAGGTCATAGCGGTTTCCAGCGGCAAGGGAGGCGTAGGGAAGTCCAATGTGGTCGCGAATCTTGCCGTAGCACTCACGAGGTTGGGAAAGCGGGTGCTGATCTTGGATGCCGATCTCGGCTTAGGCAATCTCGATGTCCTTCTGGGGCTGGTTCCACGGCATACGATCGAAGACGTATTGGTGGGCACACATACTCTCGACGAAATCGTGCTCAAAGGGCCTGCGGGTATTCATGTGCTTCCGGCTAGTTCCGGTGTACCACGTCTCACGGCACTGACGGAAGCCCAACAGTTGATGATCCAGGAGCAGCTGGCACAGCTCACCTCAGCGATGGACGTGCTGTTGATCGATACCGGTGCCGGAATCTCGCCGAACGTCACGTTTTTTGCCAGTGCGGCAGATGAGACGATGATCGTCGTCTCCCCGGAGCCGACATCGCTCACGGATGCCTATGCCCTGATCAAGGTCTTGGCTCGCCAGTATCGGGAACGCCGTTTCAAAGTGCTGGTGAATCAGGCCAAGAGTCCCCGTGAAGCCGCTGAGGTGTTCGGTAAGCTGGATGTGGCGGTGGATCATTTTCTTCATGTGGCCGTGGAATTGGTCGGGGCTATTCCTTATGACGACTATGTGCATTTGGCGGTCATGCAGCAGAAAGCGCTCTCTGAGTTGTTTCCGGATGCACCGGCGGCCCAAGCATTCAAGCGGTTAGCGCTACAGATACTCCAGTGGCCGAGGCCAGGTTTCCCAAAAAGTTCCGTACAGCTCATCTGGCAACGAGCAGTGACGCCGGCCGGCAACTGAAAAACGATCGTATATGGGAAGCTCCATGAGCAAGATAGCCTCACCACATGAGCGGAAATCCTTTTCGGCCCAGGGAGTCAGACGCGAACAACTTATCAAGGAGTTTGCCCATGTCATTCGCGCGATGGCTCACCGGCTGGCCTTCCGCCTCCCGGCGTACTTGGACGCAGAGGATCTGATTTCGGTCGGCACCATCGGACTCATGGATGCCATGGACAAGTATGATCCGACACGAGAAGCGAAGTTCAAGACGTATGCGGAGTTCAGAATCCGTGGAGCCATGCTCGATGAGATTCGTTCGATGGATTGGATCCCACGATCGGTCCATGAACGGATCGGTCTGCTCCAAAAGACTCACACGGCGCTCATGAGTCGACTCGGTCGACCGGCGCAGGATGAAGAGGTAGCGGCAGAACTGAAGATGTCTCTTGAAGAGCTGGATGATTTCATTACGCGGGCCAGAGGGGCGGTGATGATCAGTGTAGACGATTTGAGCCTTCATGAACCGGACGGGCACAAAGTGGTGAAGATGTTGGCCGATACGCACACGCCTGATCCCCTTTCTTCATTGGTCAATGAGCGGGAACGTGAATTGATCGCCGAGGCTATTCAAATGTTGCCGGAAAAAGAACGGCTCGTCCTGACGTTGTATTACTACGAGGAGCTCACGATGAAGGAAATCGGAGAGGTGCTGAAAGTCACTGAGTCGCGGGTCTGCCAAATCCATACCAAGGCCATCATCCGGCTCAAGGCACACTTGCAAAGACCGAATTGATCGAGTTGGCCAACCGACTGAGTCGGCTGCTCATTGGTATTCGTTGTGGTGCAATGCGGGATGTGTTGCGATTGCCCGCCTTCAGTTCTGAGTCAGAGAAACCGATACCTCTCCGGACGTGATCTTCGACGAGTGCCTAGTGGATCGAGTGTGAATCCATCGCATCAGGTGGGATTGTTGACCGAGTCCCGGTGTATTCCGAATTCAAGTCAGGCCCTCCATCAGCAATCAAGACAATGTACTTGAAGGTATCACACCACGGGTTCTCGCGATCGCGACATCGATCTCTTGCATGGTGGTGTGCCTCAGCAACGGTTTGCGGCGCAAGCATGATGTGGGTGGAGGCGATACCGGCCGGTGCTGCGAGCATGGCCGAAGTCTTCTCCGTACGGCTTGTCGTCGGATGGATGGGTCTATTCATCGCTGCCGGATTCGGGGTGGCGGGACTCTTGTGTTGGCCATGTGGTCCGGACCTCGCACGGCGCAAGCAGGGGAGTTCGATCTCGGCGTATGACAGCGTCACCGGCCTGCCTACGAGGCGACTCTATCTTGTCTTGCTCGGGCAAGCATTGAGTAGAGCCGAGAGTACCATGCGGAACGTCGCTGTCCTGGTGTGCGCCTTGGAACAATTCTGCCCGCTGTCGACGTCCCCAGCCGCACCAAGTATGACGCTGGTCGTGCGAGTCCAAGCTGCCCGCATCAAGAGCGCATTGCGACCTCACGACGTGGTGGCGCGCTTGGACGAATACACCTTCGCCGTGATCGCCGACAATCTTGAATCACCGGACGAGGCCCGATTGATCGCCGAAAAAATCCAGAATGCCATAGCACTCCCACTGTTGATCGAGGGCCAGGAATTGCTGATTTCCTGCCGGATCGGGGGAATCGTGGGGCCGCAACATGGCGCTACAGCCGAATCACTCCTCGACGCTGCTGCGGAAGTCTTGGAAAAGGGTTGGCCAAGCCAAGAGGGAAACACGCTGATCCTGGATGCTCCACAGTCATGGTCGACACGACACGAGGCAAATATCCTCTCGTCGATTCCCAGTCGACATCAGGCTTCCCTCACCAGTCACCGCTAGGAATATTTTTCACCTCAGTAGGTAGAATCCACCCTCGCGCCATGGCGGGTCGATCAAACGCCGACCTGTTGCTTCGCCTCGAATGTTGGTTCATACCTGCATTTGGCTGAGTTCGAATCCTGTACAAAGCAATCTCGGCTCGGAACGAGCCTGGCACAAGGGTTGCTGTCCCTCTCTCAACAGCAAAAGGAGTCGGCGGTATGAATCGAGGTATCTATCCGATCTTGTCCGGAGCACTGGCCCATGAACGGCGGATGCAGGTCTTCGCGAACAACATGGCCAACGTGAATACCGCGGGTTTCAAGCAGGACGAGCAGGCCTTCAAAGCCGTATTTCCGCGATACCAAGCGGTTGTTCCCACCGGAGGCCGAACCGTGGGATTGGCCCAACAGATCATGGCCAGGCCGTTTGGACCAACTGAGCGCGCTTTTGTCGCACCGCACCAGATCAAGACCACATTTGAGCCGGGTCGTATCCGACTGACCGGCAATCCGTTGGACATCGCCATTCAAGGGCGAGGGTTTCTTGAGGTACAGATGCCTCAAGGGCTTCGGTACACCCGCAACGGCATGCTGTCGCTGGATAATCAACGTCGGTTGGTGACCGGACTCGGCTATCCCGTGATGGGGACGAAGGGTGAGATCAAGATCCCTCCCGGCAAATTGGACATTACGACACAGGGAGACATCAAAGTTGATGACAGACCTGTGGCGACAATCAAAATCATGGAATTTCCGGAAGGCGACATGCCGCAGAAATCATCGGATGGGCTTCTTTTCTCTGACAAAGGCAAAATCGCCAAGAATCCGCAGATCCAAGTCGGACATATCGAAGAATCCAACGTCGATTCCATCGGTGAGATGGTGAAGATGATTCAAGGGATGCGCAGTTATGAGTCGACGCAAAAGCTGATTCAGACTCTGGACCGAATGGCGGAAGTCGCGATTCAAGACGTAGGACGGGTGGCATAAGAGCAGGAGAACATCAAGGTTGTGAACTGTGAGTTTTGAATTTGGAGTGTTAGGTTTGAACTCAACACTAACAACTCAAGACCAAAAACTCTTCATGTGCCCATGAGCAACACAGGAGATATCCTATGATTCGGGCTATGTGGACAGCGGCGACCGGAATGACGGCTCAGCAGATCAATGTCGACACAATCGCGCATAACCTTGCCAACGTCAACACCAATTCTTTCAAGCGCAGCCGCGCTGAATTTGCAGATTTGCTCTATCAGATTCACCGACTCCCCGGTACGAACGCGTCCAACGTCGGGATATTCCCCGTCGGCATCCAGGTCGGAGCCGGGGTGCGGACAACCACGGTGGCGAAAGAATGGTTGCAAGGCAATATGCGTCAAACAAACAACGAGCTGGATCTGGCGATCGACGGTTCCGGATTCTTCCAAGTGTCTCGTCCAGACGGAACCATCATGTACACCAGAAACGGGTCATTCAAACGTGACAATGTGGGCAACCTCGTGACGGGGGACGGCGATCTTCTGAATCCGGTCATCACGATTCCTTCCGGCGCGCTCAAAGTGGATATCGGTCAAGACGGCACGGTCTCGGTCTTGCTTCCCGGAGTCACTCAAGCCTCACAGGTCGGCCAGATTCAACTCACACGGTTCGACAATCCTTCCGGCTTGGTCGCGATGGGGAACAATCTCTTTATTGACAGCTTCGCGTCAGGACCTCCGACGCAGGGGACAGGCGGATTCACGACCGGATTCGGCACGATCCAGCAAGGATTCTTGGAGAGCTCGAATGTCAATCTTGCCGAAGAAATGGTGAACATGATCATCGCTCAGCGAAGTTACGAGATTAACTCCAAGACGATTCAGGCCTCAGATGAAATGATGGCCATCGCCAATAATCTCAGACGATAAGGAGCACCTCATGTCCGGATTCCTGACGATCCTGATCATGCTCCTTTCATCCGGACTCTTCGGCGTGACGGCGGCAATTGCGGGGCCCAGTGGCGAATCTCGCGCGACCTCACCGGTATCCCGAAGTCCGATTCACCGGGCGGCCGACACCGTTGTGGAGCGACCGGTTGTCAGCGAGGTCAATCCAGATCTGATGAGAAAGGCCATTCAGAAACATCTGGAGAGCGAGTGGAGACGCACGGTCAAGACAGTGCATGTAACGGTCCTGGAACCCGTTGATCCAGTGACGATTCCCGGTGGGACGGTGGAGTTGCAGGTCATCCCCAACCCCACGGAAGAGGGCCTAGGACGGCGCGCCTTTCACGTGGAGGCGATGGTCAACGGGAAACCTCGGAAGACCATCCAGGTTGTGGCCGATATTGCGGCAATGATCGATGCGGTCGTCGCTAACCGCTTTCTTAAGGCGGACGAACTGATCGATGCGGGAGATATCAAGGCTGTCGGAATGCGGGTTCACCAGGTGAACCATCCCTTCATTACAGATCAAGGGGAGGTCATAGGAAAGAGTGCGTCACGGCCTCTTCCGCCCGATACTCCGCTGCGGCCCGCATTCGTGAAGCTTCCGTTGGTGATCAAAAAGGGCGATCGAGTCCTCATCGAAGCGCGGCGCGGAGGACTGTCGATTCGGGCCTATGGCGTGACGAAGTCGAGCGGGCAAATCGGACAGACCGTCATGGTCGCGAATCTGGATTCCGGCAGGGAGCTGAGAGCCAAAGTGGTTGCTCCGAGTCTTGTTGAGGTGGAGTTCTAGCACGATGCTGAGAACGTCGGCCAGCGGCGTTCTCGCCTCGGTCAGAGGCTCAACGTACCGAAGCGCACGCCTCGCCTCTTCGCTTGCTGCGGCATTGCTGGACGGCCTTTTTGGGCATCGTGAGGATATTCTGGCGTGAGCACTATACGGACAATTTCAGCTATTGATAGCATCGGCTCCGAAAAGAGTGAGGAGTTGGTTCGGGCAAAGGCCTACGAGAAACGCCCGTTCAGACTCAGGCACGTTGGCCGGATCCTTCTACGAACGTCAATCGGGTTCTATACCGCTGTCGTGCTGCTTCTTCAGGCATGTTCGACTCCGCCGAATGTTTCGAGCAAAGTCGCCGTCTCCCCTTTGCCTCCGCCGAAAACCATAGGGTCACTGTGGCAGGAAGAAAATGGGCGGTCCTATCTCTATGAAGACCTCCGCGCCATGCGTGTCGGCGATATTCTAACGGTCAAGATCGTTGAAAACCATAAAGGGTCGAAGTCGGCCGATACGGCTGTCCAGCGTCAATCAACGATTAAGAACTTCCTTGCCGGAACAGCTATGGGTTATATCGGAATACCAGGAATCAGATTCAGTGATGAAGCTCGCCGTGGAATGGCGATTGACGGGAGTGCTAGTAACAAATTCGACGGAAAGGGCTCGACCAACCGTGAAGGTACGCTGACGGGTACGATCTCCACGATTGTGACCGAAGTGCTGCCGAACGGGGACCTTCGTATCGAAGGGCGGCGCGAAGTTACCGTCAACAGTGAAAAACAGCTGATGGCTATCGGTGGGATCGTGCGTCGAGTAGACGTCGATACGAAGAATACTGTCCCCTCGACTGCCATTGCAGATGCCAAAATAGAATATTCCGGCCTGGGCGTGCTAGACGATGTGCAGCGACCAGGATGGTTTATCCGAATTCTCGATTGGATCTACCCCTTCTGATGTGGAGGTGTCCCATGCTGGCTCCGATGAGACACAAGACGACAAGGAAAATGCTCCCCCGGCGACGCGTGGTGAATCTACACTCGTTGCAGATGATGGTCAGGAGCGGCGTCGTCCGGCGGGCTGACTCCTTGCCTCCTCTTGCTCCGAGTCGGACACGATTACAATCGATCGATGATCCGCAGCGTGCGGTTCCCAAAGAGGCGGCGTCAGAACAGGGATGGCTGTCACGTATCATACTCGGCCGAAAAGCACAGTCCTCGAGTTTGAAGCGTTCGTAGCTCAATGGAGGGCAAACAGCGCATGGTGCCAAAATCGTTAGGGCTGATTTGTACACTGGCATTGACCATCATCTTCCTCTCTCCTTTGACTGCCGATGCCGTGAGGATCAAAGATATCGGTGCGATCGAGGGCGTGCGTGAAAACCAACTCATCGGCTACGGGTTGGTGGTGGGGCTGGACAGCACCGGCGATCGAGTGATCGGCGGACAATTCACGATTCAGGCGATGATGTCTATGCTGAACAAGATGGGCGTGAATCTGGTGATCGATCCCATCCAGTTACTGACTAGAAACATCGCTTCAGTGATGGTGACGGCAAAACTTCCTCCGTTCTCGAAGCCTGGTATGACTCTGGATGCGGTTGTATCGTCGATGGCCAATGCCAAGAGTCTGCAAGGTGGCACGCTCTTGCTCACGCCTTTGAAAGCAGCCAATCAGCAAGTGTTCGCCGTTGCGCAGGGACCGGTCTCGATTGGTGGTTTTCTCGGCGGGACAGGAGGAGCCGGAGGAGCGACGGTGGCCAAGAATCATCAGGCGGCCGGTACGGTTCCTGGCGGGGCCATCATCGAAAAGGAACTTCTTGTCGATATCGATTCCTGGGAAACCGTTTCCGTTCTTCTTCGGCAGCCTGATTTCACCACCTCCATCCGGACAGCCGAAGCGATTGAGAGTGCGTTTGGGAAAGGAAGCGCTGTAGCCGTCAACGCCGGCTATGTTAGAGCGACAATTCCACCAGCGTTCCATGGCCGAGTCGTCGAATACGTCGCCTCGATCGAAGGGCTGGATGTGGCCGTCGATTCTGTGGCCAAGGTCGTCGTCAATGAGCGGACTGGAACAGTGGTGTTGGGAGAACATGTACGAATTTCCACATGCGCGATCTCTCACGGTAATCTCACGATCTCGGTGAAAAACACGCTGAACGTATCGCAGCCAGTGGCGCCGCTCATCGGATCTTCCGCGGGACAGACCACCGTCACGCCGGATGTGCAGACCGAGGTAAAGGAGCAGGAATCGCGGCTCATGGTGGTGGATGAAACAGTGACCTTAGGGGAGGTTGTGCGGGCTCTCAATGCAGTGGGAGTAACGCCGCGGGACCTGGTGGCAATACTTTCAGCGCTTAAGTCAGCTGGAGCCCTTCAGGCTAATCTTGAAATAATTTAGATAGGCTATTGATATCTATGAGTAATATAGAACAGCATGGAAGTTATTCCCAGTTAGGTTCACCATTATACATAGACGATGGATTGGCCACACGCTCTGGTCATCTTGGCCCTCACGTGAATCCCTCAAAATCGCAGAACGCTGCCGAGGCACGTCAACAGATGGTTGAAGTGGGGCGGCAGTTTGAGGCCTATTTTATCTCGTATTTACTGAAGGTTATGAGAGAAACGGTTCCAGAAGGCGCCCTCGCGAATAAGCAAGGGGCTTATTTTTACTCCTTTTATGATGAGGAAATCGGGATGCGGGCGGCAGAATCTGGGGGAATAGGCATAGCCAAGATGGTCCAGGAGTATGCGCAGCAATATTTCTCATCTTCGCTCCCGGAACACTCAAGTTCTTCAGGATAGAAACCGATAAGAAGCTCGACCGGGGTAAAGTCCATCCTCCTCTCAGAATAGTTGCTGGGAGCAGAGAGCCGGAGAAGGAGCGGTAACATGCAGATTTCAGGTCATGGGAAGGTGGATCATCTCGCAAAGCTGTTGCTTGGGGTCCAGGAAACCGAGAGTTCAGGGAATCGACAAGCGGCTGCCCGGACCAAGGTAGGTAAGGATGAGGTTCAGATTTCCGCCCAAGCGAAGGAACTTCAACGGATTCGGGAACTGGCCAATCAGCCGGATCCCGGGCGAACTGAACATATGGAGCGCATCAGGCGCGCTCTTGACAGCGGCACGTATGATGTCAGTGGCCGTGCGGTTGGAGATGCCATCATTAAGCAGGTTCTGACCGACACCGTACTCTGAACATCTTCGACCTTTGTAGGCGCGACAGCAACGAACGGGCCTCCGATCTGGCCCATGGATGGGCAGGTTGCCGATTGTGAATGCCTCGATCTCTCTTGATGAGTTGACCGATATCCTCACCCGCGAATCCGTTCAGTGTGACCTCCTCGCACAAAACATCGTTCAAGAGCGAGAAGCCATCAAAGGCATGGAGATCCAGAAGTTCGTTTCACTCAATCAATCCAGAATGTCGATTCTTGAGTGCCTTCGCAGTCTGAAGGAAGAGCTGGATGAGGTCCTGGATCGCCTGGCAGTTGCCTGTCACGTACCGGAAGCCGGACGAACGCTGACAGAAATTCTACGCCGGACTCAAAGCCCACAGATGGGACTAATTCTGCAACAGTATGAGCGACTTGCGGATCAGGTCCGGGCGGTGAAGCACGAGATCGCGGTCAATCAGTTACTGATTAAGAATATTCAATCGTTTCTCATTCGGGCAATGGAGGCTCACCGCCAACCATCTCCAGGGGATGACCTCTATACAGTATCGGGTGCTCGAAGCGATAGCGGTATGCCGGCTGCGTTGATCAGGCGGCAGGGGTGAAGATCGATGGGACTGAACGCCTTACTCGATGTCGCGAAGTCCGCTCTTTTCACCGCTCAACAGGCATTGACGGTTACCGGCCACAACATCAGCAACGTCAACACGCCGGGTTTTTCCCGACAGGAAGTCATCCTAACAGAAGAACGGCCTGTTGACGGCCTCCCCGGGCAAGTCGGCACCGGCGTCAGAATTGAGCAAATCCGGCGGGCAGTGGACGTATTTTTGAACCGTGAGCTGACAAAGTCTCAGGAAGGTCTGGGTCAATTCACCGTTACGAGGGATGATCTGCGGAGATTGGAGAGTCTTTTCGGGGATGCTCGCGGGCAAGGTTTGGCGGGACAACTGAATGAGTTTTTTAGGGCTCTGCAGGATGCTTCTACGACGCCTTCTCAGGTCACACCGCGTTCGGTTGTGTTGGCAAAGGCCTCGACGCTGGCTGGTACCTTTCATCAAATCAACGCAGATTTGACAGGTACTCGTCGTGCCGTCGACGTGCAAATCGGTGTAAACATTCGTGAGATCAACAGCCTGACGAGAAAGATCGCCGAGTTTAATACCCAGATTAAATCCGCCGAGGTCAGCGGTCAGAACGCCAATGATCTTCGAGATCAGCGCGACTTGGCCGTCAATGAGTTAGCCACGAGGATCGAGGTGTCGACTCTCGATCGACCTGACGGCACTGTTTCAGTGTTCACGGCCCGCGGGCTTGTCTTGGTTGATCAAGAAACGACGCGGAATCTGGTCGGGGTGGAATCCTCTGACAACCAGGGTCTCTTGGATATCGGATACGATATCGGAGGAACTCAGCCGAGCGTCATTAACAACTTGATCGCCGGCGGGAGGCTGCGTGGACTCATTGATGTGCGAGACGGAACGATTCCTTCGGTTCAGCAAGGAATCGATGCATTGGCCGGATCTCTCTTGAATGAGGTCAACCAAATTCATCGCGTGGGGTATGGTCTCGACGGGTCAACCGGGCAGGACTTCTTTTCCGGGTTATCAGTCACAACAAAAGCGCCCTCCACGAATGTTGGAACCGGATCAATCGGCAATGGAGCAGTGACTGCGCCGAGTCTTTTGACCTTTCATGACTATGAGATCAGGTTCAGTGGGGGTAATAGTTACGCGATCGTCGATGCAACCACTGGGATCGGTATCAACGGCAATTACACAGGAAGCGCCATCGTTCCTCCAACAGTCGATGCACCGTTGAACATCGTTACAGGAGCGAACGATACCTTGGTTGTGACAGTGGACGGAACGACGTCGGGAACCATTACTCTGAACGGTGCTGTATCACCGGGACGGCCGTATACCTCCGGTGCGGCGATGGCGTCGGAACTCCAGAGCAAAGTCAACGCTGATTCGACGCTTGCGGCGGCCGGCCGACGGGTGACGGTGATGTTCGACAGCACGACGAATCGATTGCTGTTGCAGTCGAATTCAGTCGGGGGTACGAGTTCCGTGGACGTGACCGGTGGAACGGCCAGGGCAAGCCTTGGGTTGTCGGCAGGAACGAGCACCACGGCGTCCGGCACCTATAGCGGTCCTCAAACGTTCCACATCGATGGAATTGCGGTGACCGTTAGTGGGGCACCTGCCGCCAACGATGTCCTGAGCGTCAACTCGCGGGAGAATGCCGCTCGCGATGTGACCGTTGCGCAGTCAGACCCATCCAAGCTTGCGCTATCATCGACGCGTGCGGGTGTTCCTGGGAACAATCAGAACGGATTGGCGCTAGTCGCGCTCCAGTCAAAAACTCTCACCGGCCTCCACAATGCCACGCTCATCGACGCCTACCGTAAAACCGCGACCGACCTCGGAGTGGCCTCACAGGTGGCGAGTCAGCGCCTTGATGGGGAGGAAATTCGTCATGAGCAATTACAGAACTTCCGTGCGCAAGTGTCGGGTGTCTCGCTTGATGAGGAACTGGTCAATCTTCTCAAGTATCAACGGGCATTTGAGGCCGCGTCGCGCATGATTGTCGCTGCCGATGAATTGATGTCGACCTTGATCTCGCTCAAACGATAGGGAGAGTAACACGGCTATGCGAGTAACCGAGCAACAGGTGTTCGGCTTTCTTGTCAATAACTATCAGCGGGCTCGATCCAGGGCCCTGCGGTTGCAAGAACATCTCTCCACCGGTAAACAGGTCTTACAACCCTCTGACGATCCCAGCCGTTTCCATCGGATCGTCGGAGAAAAGACGACATTGGTAAAACTTGAACAGCATCTTCGCAATGTCGCCGTCGCCACCACGCGAGTCGAACTGGCTGATACTTCTCTCCAAGGTACGACCGCGGCGCTCTCTCGTATCAGACAGCTGGCGGTTCAGTATGCGTCCGATACCAATGGCGCGGCAGAGCGGGCCATCGGCGGACATGAAATCAAGGAGTTGCTCCAACATTTGCTCCAACTAGGAAACACCGAGTTTGATGAGAATCAACCGGTGTTCGGAGGTACGAGCCGCCACGGGTTCGCTACGGGATTGGCGCTGGCTACGCCTGTTACAGTGACCAACGCCGTCGCAGATACCTTGACGGTCAAGATCGACGGTGTGACGTCGGGCACGATAGACTTGACCGGCGGCACCGAGACTCTTGGCGGTCCCGAATTAGCCGCGCGAGTGCAGAGTCGCATCAATGCGGATTCAACTTTAGTTGCAGCGGGGAAAAGCGTTTCTGTCACCTATGCAGAGGGTCGCCTTGCCGTCTCCTCCAATTCTGAAGGGCCGACTTCGAAGGTAGAAGTGGTGGGCGGTTCGGCTCGCACTCTGCTGGGGTTCAATGGCGGTAGTGCCGGGGTCGGTACCGCGACTTTTGTGACAACAGTGACGACGGATGCGGCAGCAGCGAACAGTGGAGGAGCGTTGGTCTCGCAAGGGGAAATCGTGAACACGAGTGCGGCCTCTTTTGATAATTATGCCGTAAGGTTTACAGGGTCTGGATCTTTCGACATCGTCAATATTTCAGCGCCGGTTACGGTCACCGCCAATTCTGCCAATGCGGGTCGCTTGGGCAGAGCCGATGCTGGCATCGTTGATCCTCAGCGAATTACTCTCGACACGTATGAAATACAGTTCACTTCAGCATCCCAGTATTCCGTCCTGAACACGACTACGGGAACCACCATTTCGACCGGGAACTCCTACGTGTCGGGCGGTGCCATCGAATTCGATGGTCTCCGCGTCGTCCTTGCAAATGGGCAACAGGGAGGGCCCGCCACCGGAGATCGATTTGCTGTCGCAATTGCTCCGAAGACGGTACTCGCCAATCAGCCATATACGTCAGGCGGTCCGATCGTCTTTGACGGAATTCAACTGCGCATCACCAACGGCTCTTCAACACCAGCCTCTGGGGACCTGTTTCATATCGTGAGCCATACCAGATATGCCGGGGATTCCGGGAGCCATGAGGTCGAAGTCGCAGACGGGGAAGTTATTCCCACGAACGTCCCAGGTGAACAAGTCTTCAGCGGTCCTTCTGTGAATCTGTTCGATGCGGTGCAACATCTGCTGGCGGCATTACGAGGAAACCACAAAGCCGGGATCGTTGAGAGCTTGGGCGACTTGGATCGTGCCCTCAGCCAGGTCACCTCCGCGCAGGGCACCATCGGCGCCTTGGCGAACCGCTTGGAATCCACTTCCTTTGCGTTGGAAGAAACCAAAGTGCTGGCCACCAACACGCTCTCTTCATATGAGGATATCGACCTGGCCAGAACCATCTCGGATCTCACCTTGCAAGAATATGCCATTCAAGCAGCAGGCGAAACGCTCGGTCGGCTGTTCGATAACTCCCTCCTGAAACATCTGCGTTGAAATCGCACCTCAAGTTTACGCGGTTGATGGCCGATAGTTCTGTGTGACCTCGTTCGGCTAAGGAACTGACATGCTGGTACTGACCCGTCGACGTGGAGAAAGTGTCACGATCGGTCCCGACATCCGTGTGGTTGTCCTTGGGTTGAAAAGCGGTCAAGTCCGCCTCGGAATCGAGGCGCCGCCGGCGGTTGCGGTCCATCGGGAAGAGGTCTATGCGAGGATTCAAGAAGAGAACCGGTTGGCTGCGAAGACCGATGTAGTACCCATCGACGCATTGCGCCGTTTGATCCCTGCAAAATCCCGGATTGCTTCGTGAGGACAGCATCGTGAAGTGTACATCGACTCGTTTTGGATTATTCGAAGTCCGCGACGAAAGCGTCTTGACGTTTCCTTCGGGACTGCTCGGTTTCCCTGAGCAGCAACGGTATGTCATTCTGGACCATGACACCGAGGCTCCCTTCAAGTGGCTTCAATCCGTTGAAGAACCGGCGCTGGCATTTGTGATTCTGGATCCAGCCCTGTTTCATCCAGGCTATCAGATCGATGTTCCTGCCGATGCCTTGGCTGAAATCAGAGCTGGGGAGCAAGAAGACTTGTCGTTGGTTGTGATCTTGACCATTCCATCGGATGATCCTGGTCGGATTACCGCCAACTTGCGAGGACCGCTGGTCATCAGCCACAAGGCCAAAATCGGGAAGCAGTTGGTGCTCTCGGAAGAGTTTCCCACCCGGCACCCGTTGTTTCCCGTCTCAGGTCCTGCGATGTCCGAGACGCCGGAGGCCGGCCTTATTGCCGATTGTAAGGTCTAGTCAATCAAAGCTCGAACTGCTCTGATTTCTCACCTGCGCGAGTGCATTCTGCTATGTTGAGCGACAGACTCCTTCCTCAACATACTCCGTTCAGAAAAGGTTCGTCTATCCCTGAGTAGTGTTGCTTTCTACCTTAATGACACCATCGAAAGCGCACGGAAGATCCGACGTTACACCGAAGCTAGACCTTCGTGCAGTTTCGTTCTCAAGACCTCATTATTGACTCGTCGTCCGCAATCTAGAGATCATCAAGTGAGTATGCGCGCGGTTTCGGGCATATCAGGATCCTCATCTCAATGCCTTAAGAGGAAATACGTTCAATTACTCCACGATGGGATTGCCGAGAGCATGACGCTTGAATGGTTGGTGACGGAATTCACACAAAACACTGACGGTGTGAGTCAGGCAGCTGCCTGGGTGATGGGCTGGTATCCTTTACGGTAGGATTCAAGCAAACGGACGAGTCGTGCGACTTCGAGTTCGAGCTGCGCGTAGACGGGAGGAGCGTCGTGAAGCGCGTTGAGGCGGCCGACTGCTTCGAGACGACCGGCGGTGAGTGCGACCTCAGAGGCGCAAAGATTTCCGGCGGTGCCTTTGAAGGTGTGGGCCATCCGCTCGACGGCGATCGAATCGGCATCGGCCAGCGCCGTTCTAATGTCGGTGAGCATGGTTTGGTGACGATCGAGAAACAGGCAGACGAGTTGAGCGAACAACTCACTGTCGCCGCCGATGTTCTGGTACATTTTGGCGGGATCAAAGATTCCTCGAGTCGGGTCGGCCGTGATGGGAATTGGTTTCTGCTTACTGGGGACCACCATATCGGGCGGTGCCGATGCCCAACGTGCCAGGGTGCTCCGCAGTTCGTCTAGCTTAATCGGTTTGGCGAGATAATCGTCCATCCCGGTTGCCAAGCAGCGCTCGCGATCGCCCTGCATCGCATTGGCGGTGACCGCAATAATCGGGATGTGCGGAGTCGATTGTGGAGCCGTGTCTGAACGGTTCGCGCTTCCATCGGGCGAGTCACGCGATGCTACCGACGCTTCACGTTCCCGAATGCACCGGGTTGTCTCAAATCCATCCATGACGGGCATCTGACAATCCATCAGGATGGCGGCATAGTCTCCCTTGGCGAGCGCAGTCAGCGCCTCTTTGCCGTTTTCAACGACGTCCGGTTTATAGCCCAGTTTTTCGACCATCCGTACGGCGAGCTTCTGGTTGACGATGTTGTCTTCTACGATCAAAATGCGCCGATGCTGCACATTCTCCGCGACCGTATGCCTGGTGACGAGTTGAGGGACGACTGAGAGTGTTTGAGCCGCCTGTGGCTCTTGGCTCTCGGGCATACCGAGAACGGTCCGTAGGCAGTCGCGTAATTCGTCATGGCGGACGGGTTTGGGCAGGTAGCCCATCGCGCCGGCCTGACGGGCTTGTTCCGCATGGCCCCGTTGCAGCATCGAGGTCATCACAACGAGGCGAATCCCGGATTCCGCCGGGTGACTTTGCAGCTCTCGCGCGAGCTGTAGCCCATCCTTTCCCGGCATGATGACGTCCAAGATTGCGAGATCGTACGGCAATCCCCGCTGCTTCGCCTCCGCGATGCGGTGTAAAGCCGATTCGGCATCCTCCGCGAGGTCGTCCACCATCCCCCAGCCTGATACCAGATGGTGGAGGATCAAACGATTTGATTCGTTGTCGTCGACGATCAATACACGCTTTCCAGTGAGATCCCCGGTCGGAAGAATCGCGCGGGGGGAATCGGCCTGTTTCCGGAGACGTGCGGTGCACCAGAAGGTGGTGCCCTGTCCCTCGGTGCTGCGCACTCCAATCCGTCCACCCATCAATTCCACGAGTTGCTTGGAAATGGAAAGGCCAAGACCGGTACCGCCGTATTTTCTCGTCGTGGAGCTGTCCGCCTGCACGAACGGACGGAACAGTTTGGCTTGCGTATTCGGATTGATTCCGATGCCGGTGTCCGTGACCTCGAAGCGGATGACTGCGGTGTTCGGCAGGTCTTCATCGAGGTAGGCCTGTAGGGTCACTTCGCCCTTTTCGGTAAACTTCACCGCGTTGGCGACCAGATTGCTGAGGATCTGACGCAGGCGGCCTGGGTCGCCTTTAAGTCCCGTCGGGACCGAGGCATGGACAAGTCCGGTCAGTTCCAGTCCTTTCGTCTCCGCCCGTTCGGCGAATTGTGCCAACACCTGCTCGACAGTGGTTCTGAGATTGAAGTCGAGGCACTCCAGTTCCAGTTTCCCTGCCTCGATCTTGGTGCATTCGAGCACGTCGTTGATCAGCTGCAGCAGCGCTTCGCCGCATTGCCGAATGGTCTCCGCGTAGGACTGTTGTTCAGGCGTCAAGGACGTCTCCATCAGCAGGCTCGTCATACCGATCACCCCGTTCATGGGGGTACGGAGTTCATGGCTGACGGTCGCTAGAAATGCCGTCTTGACGCGTGCCGATTCCTTCGCCTCGTCCAGAGCTTGGTCCAGGCGGCGGTTGCTCTGGCGAAGTTGGTCGGCGGATAGTTGGAGTGCCTGCTCCGTCTTATGGACGCTCGTCATGTCGGTGGCATAGCCTCGCACGATGCCATGAGTGAGAACCGGGCAGAAGGTCCATGAAAAACTGGCCTCTGGGAGCACAACTGCCTCATCATGCAGCACATAGCCTGTGGCGAGACAGCGTCGCACGATGTCCGGAAGGCTGTGCGGGGCGACACTCGGAAATCCTTCGGGGCTGTATCCGAATCGAGAGAGCAGGGAGATCATCGCTGGATTGGCATACAGCAGACTCATATGCCGGTCCAGTTCGATCATCGGTAACGGACTTTCCTCAGCGATCGCGGCCAATCGGTCGCGATCCTGCTCCAATTCCAGTTCATGGGACAAGTCTCGAATGCTGATAACCAGAACGGTCTTTCCATTGTACGTACTGGGCACGCAAGTCCACTCCACTGGAACGGGGTTGATTGCCTTCCGCAAGAGAAGATGTTGCGTCACGGCAGTCGGACGGCGACTTTTCAACACTCCGTTCAGTTGCGCTGTAATGGTGGTTGTGTCGGACTGGGTGAGCATCGACCACAGGGATGGAAAGGATCGAACGGTGGAGGAAGGAAACCCTGGTCCAAGCAACCGATGGCTTTCTCGGTTAACGGCCAATACGGTGAGGTCAGTGTCGAGGATGACGGTGGCCAGCGGAAGTCCTTCGAGAAGATCGAGGTCCATGGGGGCTGTAGGAAGCAAGGCTACAAGTCGACGTCGGTCGCGTTTGCGTTTCCGTCCAGACGGTTTCATCATGCAGCTCGTGAGAGGGCTTGGTCCAGGTGTATGCCGATGTTGACCCGTTCTTGGGCCGGGTCTAGGACACGCAGCACCGTTCGGACTGTGTGGTCGAGGGATGGTATAGCCAGGTCCACCTCGATCGGCGTCGCATAGGAGCCTCCTTGTGGGTCGGTCGTGATTTTTACAAGGGGTTTGAGTCGTTGCTGAGGGTTGACTCCGACAACGACCGCTTGTTCGCCCGTATTGAGCCTGACGAGGCTCCCGACCGGGTAGACTCCGATGCTCCGAATCATGAGTTCCACGAGAGATTTTTCGAAATGCCCTCGTTCCCCGGCTAAGAAGAGTTGCCGAACGGCGTCGTGTGGAATCATAGCCGGACGTGCGCCGCGTCGACTAACCATGCCGTCATAAAAATCGACGATGCCGACGATCTGCGCGAGGCGTGAAATATGATCGTTGCCTAGGCCGGCTGGAAACCCGCTTCCATCGGCCCGCTCATGATGCTCCCTGACGATGCGTAAGACATCCTCGTGCATACCGGGATGCTCGGAGAGGAGTGTGACGCCGAGCTTGCAATGCTGTTCGAGAAGGGTCTTATCTTGTCCGCTGCATTCCTCCCGTTTACGAACGAGATTGCGTGGAAGGCGGACATACCCCGCGTCATGCAGCAACGCGCCCATGCCGACCTTTTCTTGCGTCGGTTGATCCAATTCGCTCTCAATGGCCACCACGAGCGACAAGATGCAGGTGTCCAGCGCATGAGCTGTCAGGGAGCGGTCGAACTGCTTAATTTTCTGAATGGCGATCTGGGTGACCATCCCGGCACGGTCGATGAGAACCTGTGCCAACACGTTCGACACGATGGCCTTGGTCGGTTCAAGAGAAGGTGAAATCCCCCGTTCAAGATCCTCGAAGATGCGTTCAACCGCTTCTTGAGCCTGTGCGTAGATTACGGTGACGGAATGATCGTCAGCTTTCATCTCAGGCGTACGTCCGGCCTTTTGATCCGGAGGGGCGGGGGCATCCTGGTTGGTAGAGCGTTGGCTTGCAGCGTGCTGCGCATTCGTCGAAGGCTCCGACGGGAGGTCGCACCCTTTGCTGGTATCGATGGTCACCATCCTGATCCCATGCTGCTTCATGAGTTGGATGGTCTGCAGGTCCTTGATCAGCCGTTTATGAGAGAGGAATGGGGTTCGGTACCATGGGACGTCCATCTCTATGATGAACATGCCGGGAACGAGCTGCTCGATCGCGATGCGTTTTGTCGCCATAAGTTTCTGAACTCCTGGTCTGAGGGGGCTCCGGTCGGACATACCAACAGAAGAGAGATTCCAGGGGTGTTATCGGCGAAGCATGCTCCGAACTTGATCATTGCTTGTGAATTGTGATGCGTTGAAATCAGTTCCGAACAGCTGTTTTACAGCCTGTCTGTTCACCCTCAAGATCTATCCGTGACATTCCGATAGGGATCATCAGAGTCGGTTGATGTCGGGTGATTATTCTGGAGCGATGGGTATGAACGAGATCGTCGTGTCAGTTCCACCCGCGGCATCATTTTTGTCGGTCGGACTTCCTCTGAAAATATCCCTTACGCTTGATCAGCAGAAGGTCATGTACGGCACGACGCTTCTCGGCTGGAAGGACCACGCATGGCTTGTCTGCGAATGGCCGCTTCAACTCGGCCATGATCAGCTGATTGCCGGAGGCACTCCTTGCACCGTCAGTTATCTCCATGACGGCAAGCTGGTCGGTTATCGCAGTGAATTGCGTGATCTCATTACCTCGCCAGTGCCGTTGCTTTTTGTCGCCTATCCAAAGGCGGTGGAAGAAATGCATCTGCGAAAACATCTTCGAGTATCGGCCAATGAGCCGATCTTGCTGATGCGAGCGGATTGCGGCAACGTGTCCGAGTCCGCACTGCCTACAAACAATTACTTCGGTGGCTTGCTAAAAGACCTCAGCGAGGGAGGGTGCAGTGTGGTGCTTGTACGAAGGCCAGCCTGGCTGCGCGCGGGAGTAACCGTCCGCCTAGAGTTCGAACTTCCCGGGTTGGGACATATCACTAACCTGACGGGGATCGTGAAGAATGCCGACATGCGGGAAGGTAGTGAGATGATTGGTATCGAGTTTCGATTCAACGAACTCGAGTACATCGAATATCGAGGGTGGGGCGGATCCGTACGACAGGCGATCGAGCAATGGACACAGAAGTCGAACACTGAGCTGTCGTTCTGACAACCGACCTCCACGATTTTCGTTAGGACTTTCGTTCCGCGCTGACCGGCAAATTCTGCCCAATTATTCGAGGCAACGCCGAGAAGCCCTCGTCTAGGGGGATAATCTGGTGGCGCCAATGGCACATATCTTGAAGTTGCTCTTCCGGTCTGAACACTGAAGTTAGACTGAGGAGGAAGCGAAGACCATGGATGGTCTTGGTGCAACGCAGCATGAGCTAAATCCTCGGTGGTGTCTCGCCTACGATACGATCGACCGCCACGATATTGACCGATTGATCGACTGGCTTCGCACGTATCCCCGACTGACCAAGGGGGGCGTCACGCGTGACTTTGAGTCGCGTTGGTCAAGCTGGTTATCTCGCTCCTACTCTGTTTTCTGCAATTCCGGATCGTCGGCCAATCTCTTGATGTACTACGCGCTGCTCGTCTCCGGACGGTTGCGCAATAAGAAAGTAATCGTTCCCAGCGTTGGATGGGTCACATCGATTGCACCGGCCATTCAATTCGGATTTGAGCCCATCATGTGTGAGGCCGACCCTGAGACGTTCGGTCTTGACCTGAACCATCTTGAAACACTGCTGAAACAACATGACGCTCAGACAGTCATGCTTGTTCAGGTCTTGGGTGTTCCTCATAAGATGCGGGAGTTGCTGGCATTGAGAGATCGGTACGGGTTTATTCTGCTGGAAGATGCGTGCGCCGCGATCGGCGCTAGCTACGAGGGCCGGAAGGTCGGTTCGTTTGGTGACATCGGCAGTTTTTCTTTTTACTTCGGCCATCAAATGTCGACGATCGAAGGCGGAATGGTGTCCACGAACGACAAAGGATTGAACAACCTGCTGCTGATGCTTCGGAGCCACGGGTGGAGCAAAGATTTGGACCGAGCGACGCATGGTGAGCTGGTGGTGCAGTACGGCATCGACGATTTTCATTCACCGTTTGTCTTTTACGAACCTGGCTTCAACCTCCGCTCCACGGACTTGAACGCCTTTCTCGGCATCGGGCAGCTGGAGAAGCTGGATTGGATGACGGAGCAGCGCCGGGCCAACCATGCGCGGTATCTCGACCGGCTGGCGACGAACTTCTATGTCCAACGTCCGCCGTGCGGCAGCCAAGTTGCGAGCATTTCAGTGGGCCTCCTGGCCGATTCCCCACACCAGCGCCGGCGGATCGTCAAGGCCTTGGCGGGTCGTGGGATTGAAACGAGAATTTTCTCCGCCGGAAACTTGGGGCTGCATCCGTTCTGGGTGAACCGGTACGGTGCGGCCAGTTTCCCCGTAGCGGACCGCATCCATCATTGCGGATTCTTCCTACCGAATCACGCGGCCTTGACCGTCGAGGACATCGACATCATTTCTCGCGTCGTATTGGAGGCGGCATAATGGGGCCGCTGCTGGTGACAGGAGGAACGGGCTTGCTCGGATCGGCCATCCGCCGGATCCGTCCCGACGCCGTGTTTCTCTCCCGTGTGGACGGCGACCTGCGCGAACGGTCCGTCGTCCGCCGCTTGTTCGAGCAGATACGCCCTGCGCAAATTCTGCATCTGGCTGGCCTGGTTGGCGGCGTCAAGGCCAACGCAACGCACAACAATCAATTCTTGGAAGACAACGCGTTGCTCAACACCGCGGTACTTGGAGCGGCTCGCACTCTGCGCGTGCCGAAGCTGGTGGCGATGCTGTCGAGCTGCGCCTTCCCGTTATTCCCTGACCGCGCGACGACCGAGAAAGACCTTCAGTCTGAGCTTCCCTATGGTGGCAACGCTGGCTACGGTTCTGCCAAACGCCTCTTGGATCTCCATGTGCGCCTGGCGGCGCGGGAGGAGGGGTTGTGCTGGACGACACTCACGCCCGTCACCATGTACGGGCCTCACGATTCCTTCGATCCTGAGCGCGGCCACGTCGTCGGATCCCTCATCCGCCGATGCTGGGAGGCGCATACCAAGGGCACGCCGTATGTCGTGTGGGGGAGCGGACTGGCGGTCCGGCAGTTTGTGTTCGTCGACGATGTTGCGCGCCTCGCGCTCGAAGCGGTCGCTGTCGATCTGCCGCCGGAGACGACCATCGTCGCGCCGGATGCAGGCGTGACCATTCGAACATTGGCGGAGACCATCGCGCAGGCCATGGGCTACGAAGGGCCAATCCTCTTCGACCGCAGCCAGCCGGAAGGCGTGCTCGTCAAACGGCTACAGAGCGAGACCTTAATCCGGCGGTTTCCCGCGTACTGGTTCACGCCGTTGCAGGTGGGGATTGAGGCTACCGTCCGTTGGTTCCGCACACAGCATCTAGCGGAGGAAACGGTTTCGTGCGGCGATGCGTCCTTGTGACGCCATTCATAAGGAGCCGGAGCGATCATGAGCAAAACCAACACCAAGGCGACTGCCCATGTGCTTGTAACAGGAGGAGCCGGCTACATCGGCGCGGTTCTGTGCCGGCAGCTGTTGGACCGCGGATATCGGGTGACCGTGCTCGACAATTTCATGTACCGGCAGAACAGTCTCTTGGATTGCTGCCCGGAAGTCTCGTTTCAGGTTGTGCGGGGCGATTGCCGGGATGAGGGAGTCGTGGTGGATCTGTTGCGAGATGCCGACATCGTGATCCCGCTTGCCGCGCTGGTGGGGGCGCCGCTGTGCAATCGCGACCGGGTCGGAGCCTATACGATCAACTTCGAAGCCGTTCAACTGCTGACGAAGCTTTCGTCGAAGAATCAGCGGATCATCTTCCCCGTCACCAACAGCGGCTACGGCATCGGTCAGCCGGGAATTCCCTGCACCGAAGATTCCCCCTTGCGTCCCATCAGCCTGTATGGGGAAACGAAAGTCAAAGCAGAGCGGGTCGTGCTGGACCGGGGCAATGCGATCACGCTCCGGCTGGCTACAGTATTCGGCGCGTCGCCGAGAATGCGCATGGACCTGCTGGTCAACGACTTCGTGTGGCGGGCCGTCCACGACCGCGCGGTTACCGTGTTTGAAGGCCAGTACAAGCGGAATTACATCCATATCCGGGATGTGGTCAAGGCATTCCTCCACGCGATCGATCACTTCGAGACCATGAAGAATCGCCCCTACAACGTCGGACTGGAGGACGCAAACTTGTCCAAGGTGGAGCTGTGTCGGGAAATCCAGCGCATTCTGCCCCAGTTCGTGTTTTGTGAGGCACCTATCGGAGAAGACCCCGACAAGCGCGACTACATTGTGTCCAACGAACGGATTCTTTCAACAGGATTTCGACCGGACTGGTCGCTGGAGCGCGGCGTCCGCGAATTGATCAAATGCTACACCATCGTCAACGGGACAGGATACGGCAATGTGTAGGGGGGGGAGCAGACCAACCGAGGGAGCGGCACGATGATCATCAGCCGCACTCCGTTCCGCATCTCCTTCTTCGGGGGAGGCACGGACTATCCTGTCTGGTTCAAAGAGCACGGCGGCGCCGTGCTGGCCACGACGATCGACAAGTACTGCTACATTAGCTGCCGGTACCTGCCGCCGTTTTTCGAGCACCGCACGCGCATTGCCTATTCGCGTATCGAGCAGGCGAAATCCAACGACGAGATCGAACATCCGGCCGTCCGGGGCGTCTTGCAGTATCTAAATGTGACCGAGGGGCTTGAAATTCATCATGACGGCGATTTGCCCGCGCGCACGGGACTGGGGTCGAGTTCTTCGTTCACCGTCGGCCTGCTGCATTCCGTGCACGCCTTGCGGCACACCATGGCGAGCAAGGCGGAACTGGCCCGGGACGCGATTCACATCGAGCAGAACATATTGCAGGAGTCCGTCGGCTGCCAAGATCAGGTCTTGGCCGCCCACGGCGGGTTGTGCTGTGCCAAGTTTTCTCCGAGCGGCGACATCGGGTACATCCCGATCGTGATGAAGCCCGAGCGGCTGGCCGATTTTCAGGATCATCTGCTGCTGTACTTCACCGGATTTTCCCGCACGGCCTCGGAAATCGCGAAAGAACAAATCGAAAAAACGAAGCAGCGGCGCGTCGAGCTCTTCGCCATGCTGCAGATGGTGCAGGAAGGTGTGTCCATTCTGACGGGCGACCGGAACCTCGGCGAATTTGGAGAGCTCTTGCACGAGGCCTGGATGGTCAAACGCAGCCTCACGTCGAAGATCACGACGCCGATGATCGACGACATCTATGACACAGCGCGTAGATGCGGGGCTCTCGGCGGTAAGCTGCTGGGAGCTGGCGGCGGCGGGTTCATGCTTCTATTTGCCAAACCGGAGACCCATGTCCAAATCAAAGCGTCGTTGCCCGGCCTTCTCCAGGTCCCGTTTCGTTTCGAAGGGCTGGGCAGCCAGATCGTGTTCTATCAGCAGGAGATGCCGATCGTGCGGGACTTCGGATGGGCTGATGAGCAGGCGCCGGCCGCCGGCCGAAATGCGATGCCGATGGAGAAAGCGGCATGACCAGGATGTGCGCCGCCGGCTGCGATCTCGTCGTTCTTTGCGGGGGGCTCGGCACCAGGCTGCGCTCGGTGGTGAGCGACCGTCCGAAATCGCTGGCCATGATCGACGGCCGCCCCTTTCTCGATTTCATTCTCGAACACTTCGGGCATCACGGCATCGCGCGCATCATTCTGTGTACCGGCCATCTGGGCGACTGCATCGACGAGCGATATGCCGGTTTCCGGCATCCGTATGAGCTGGTGATCTCGCGTGAATCGTCGCCGATGGGCACGGCTGGAGCGGTCAAGCATGCGGCCGGGCTGATCCGGAGTGATCCGTTCATGGTTGTCAACGGCGATTCCCTGATCGACGTCGATCCGAACGAGCTACTGGGATTTCATGCCGCCAAGCAAGGATGGGCGTCGGTCGCGCTGGCCTCGGCCGACGCCCGGGACGATGTGGGCATGGTGACGCTCGATTCCCGCGCCAAAGTCACAGCCTTTGCGGAGAAGCGACCGGGCGCGTGGGAGAAATACCATAACGCCGGCTTGTACGTGTTCAGGCGGACTGTGCTGACGGAGATTCCGGATCACCGGCCGTCGTCCATCGAGACGAATTTGCTGCCGGCGCTGCTGCCTCGCGGAGTGTTCGGATTTCTCAGCGATGCGCCGCTGTACGATATCGGCACCCCGGAACGGCTGGCACGATTCCAGAGTCTGACTGCCGTGTTCCCAAACCATTGAGCGAAGGAGTGACACGTTGAACAAAGGCGAAGGTTTACGGCTCTACCGCACACTCACGCTCATCCGCCGTGCGGAAGAAGCAATCCGCCTGCATTATGGCGACGACGACATGAAAACTCCCGTCCACTTGAGCATCGGACAAGAGGCCATTCCTGTCGGTGTGTGCCATGTCTTGCCCGAAGGTTCGCCAATGTTCGGGACATATCGAAACCATGCGCTGTATCTGGCGCTTACGGAGGATACGGATCGATTCTTTGCAGAACTGCATGGGAAAGAAGTGGGAATGGGTCGCGGTAAGGCTGGCTCCATGCATCTCTGTGAGCCCAGTCGCGGGCTTCTGGCAACGTCGGCGGTGGTTGCTACCACTATCCCCTTAGCGGTAGGAGCGGCATTAGCTCAAGCATACCGCCATTTGCGTCAGCCGGTCGCGGTGTTTTTTGGCGACGGCGCGGCGGAAGAGGGCGTGTTTTGGGAAAGCCTCAACTTTGCCTGTCAGCGGAGTCTGAACCTGCTCTTTGTCTGCGAAGACAATGGGCTTGCCATTCATGCTCCGGCAGCTGACCGGCGTGGTTTTTCTTCCATCACGCACGCCGTGCGAGGGTTCCGCTGTTGTACGGCGACGGCCGATGGCAGCGATCTCTCGGCGATCATTGAAGCGACTCGCGCACTTTACCGTGATATGGAAGCTGGCAAGCAGCCGGGCCTTCTCCATGTTAGCTATTTCCGCTTTCTCGAGCATGTCGGCATTGGTGAAGACTTTTCTGTGGGATATCGACAGGCTCCGAGCGATCAGGAGCGGCGTGAGCGCGACCCGCTGATCCGTTTTTCCTCCCATCTCCTCAGTCTGGGCTATCACCCAGCCGAATTGCGCGCCATCGATGTCGAGGTGGATGATCAAATTCGCGGCAGCATCGCCCGAGCGCGTAGTGCCGATTATCCACCGGCAGAAGCATTGTACGAGGATCTGTGGGTATGACGGAAACCATGACATATCGTGAAGCCTTGGCATTCGCTGCGGCGAAAGAAATGGACGCAGACCCGACGGTATTTGTCTTCGGGCTGGATGTGCCGGACCACAAGCGCATATTCGGCAGCACCAAGGGACTCGTCGAAAAGTTCGGGTCGGACCGGTGTTTCGGCACTCCGCTGTCAGAAGACGCCATGACCGGTGTGGCAATAGGCGCAGCTCTCTCGGGACTGCGGCCTGTGCATGTGCACATCCGAGCGGATTTTCTGCTCCTTGGCATGAATCAGATCGCCAACGTCATGTCGTCGCTGCGATACATGAGTGGCGGGGCCTTACGCATGCCTTTGGTCATCCGGGCAGTGATTGGTCGAGGATGGGGACAGGGTGCGCAACACAGTAAGTCGATGCACGGCCTCTTCGGACATTTCCCCGGCATCAAGGTCAGCCTTCCGACGTCGCCGCAGGATGCGTACAGCATGCTGCGCGCAGCCATCCGTGACGACAATCCTGTCATTCTCCTCGAACACCGCTGGCTTTATGACATCGAAGGCAGTGTGGATGAGCAGTATCTTCCCCCCTTGCCGGGGCCTGTTATGGTTCGACAGGGAACCGAGGTGACAGTCGCCTGTACGTCTTGGATGACGATCGAGGCTATGAAGGCTGCGGACGTTCTTGCCCGGCACGGGGTTCGCCTAGAAGTGATCGACATCCGGACCGTTGCTCCCTTAGACGAGACACCAGTCGTGTCCTCTGTGGCGAAGACCGGTCGGTGTATTATCGCCGATTACGATTGGCTCTATGCCGGGTTCTCAGCGGAGCTGGCTGCGCGCCTCGCCCATCGTTGTTTCGGCCTCTTTAAAAAACCGATCGAACGGATTGGGTTTGCGCCCGTACCGTGTCCCACGACCCGACCGTTGGAAAATCTATTTTACCCATCAGCCGTGCAGATCATCCGAGCGGTGGAGCGGTTGCTAGATCTGGATTCAATCGACCTGAGCCAAGAATCTTTTTACAGCTACGAAGAGCGGTTCAAGGGCCCCTTTTGAAAAGGACGGCATGAAGTTAGACCTCGTCATCGTTAATCCTGGTCATCGGGCCCTTGCGTATCAGGGACTTAGTGAGGATTTGGCGGCGATCGAGCCGCCGGTGTGGGCGGGACTGATTGCAACCTACGTCCGCAACAAAGGGTATTCCGTTGCGCTCATTGACGCCAATGCTGAAGATTTATCTCCGGAAGACGTGGCCGTCCGTATCCAATCCATGAAGCCTATCTTGGTAGCGATCGTCGTATACGGCCACAATCCGTCCGCTTCAACTCACGTGATGCCGGGGGCCAGCGCTACTTGCTCAGCCATCAAAAACGTCGACCCGTCGATGACCATTCTTCTCGTGGGAGGGCATGTCGCCGCACTTCCTGAGCGAACACTGCGGGAAGAAGAAGCGGATTATGTCTGCGGCGGGGAAGGACCGATCACGGTGGTCGAGCTGATCGAGACGTTGCGCGACAGTGCGCAACCTGATCTTCGACGGGTCCGAGACCTATGGTACTGGGATGGAGATAGGGTGAGTCGGTCCGCGCCTGCTCCATTAGTCGAGTCTTTGGATACGGACATTTCTGGCATCGCCTGGGATCTGCTTCCCATGCGCCGCTATCGGGCCCATAACTGGCATTGCTTTGAAAATCTTGATCTTCGACAGCCCTACGCCGCTATTTACACGACACTCGGGTGCCCCTTTCATTGCTCCTTCTGCTGCATTCAGGCTCCGTTCAAACGAGGAGAACGGGCTCTCAACATGAGGGAAGGCCTCAATAGCTATCGGTATTGGAGTCCGCAGAAGGTTCTGGCGGAAATCGACCGGTTGGTGACGACTTACGGAATTCGCAATTTTAAGTTTGCGGACGAGATGTTCGTCCTCAATCGCAAGCATGTTCTTGCAATCTGCCACGGTTTGATTGACAGACGGTACGATCTGAACATCTGGGCCTACGCCAGGGTGGATACGGTGCGTGAAGATACGGCAGATATCATGAGACGAGCGGGAATCAAGTGGTTGGCGTTCGGTATAGAAGCAGCCAATGAGCGGGTTCGTGATGCGGTCGAGAAGGGGTATGGGCAAGGCGACATCTTCACCACGGTCGAACGGGTCCGAAAGGCAGGAACCTATGTTGCGGCGAACTATATGTTCGGCCTTCCGGATGACGATCTGACCAGTATGCAGTCGACTCTGGCGCTCGCGCAGGACCTCAACACAGAGTATGCCAACTTGTATTGCACCATGGCCTATCCGGGGTCCACCCTGTATCGTCAGGCTTTGAAGGAAGGCTGGCCCCTGCCGGATCGTTGGTCTGGGTACTCGCAACACGCGGCAGACAGCTTCCCGTTGCCGACAAGACATCTCACGTCGGCCGATGTGTTGCGGTTCAGGGACGCCGCGTTTCGGACGTATTTTTCCAACCCCCGATATCAGCTCATGATGCGTGAACGATTTGGAGAGGGAACGGTCGCGCACATCAATAGGATGACTCAACAGCGGCTGTCCAGGTGCGTCACCCGATCGGAGCAAACAACGATGCGGTTGCCGCCTGCATCGCCAGAACACTCGGTGATTCCATTGACCCTCACGCGAGGAGCGACATGAAAGTTCTGTTGCTCTATCCGGCCCGGACCGGCGTGTAGGACTTTGGAGTGCATTTCCGCTGCATGGCTTATCTATCGGACGTGGATCCGCGGGTTGTGATACTGAAGCCACGAGAACCAGCCGGTAGGTTATGGCCGCCGTGTTTTACGGGAACAGCTCGGAAGAAAATCTATGAGTCAGAACTCTGTGATCAGGTTATAGGATATCGATGAAAGCGCTACTGCTTCAACTCGAATTTCCAACTTGGAAAACGGCGAGACCCTGGACTTATGGGGCGAGTTTTGCGGTTGCTGAAGGATTAGCCGCTCACGGTTTGAGCTGTCTCACGGTCCCGATCGGTCCTAACGCGCCGCCATCGACACCAGCATCATGGCTGTATCACGCACGTCGGTTTCTGGCGGGCCGACGATTTGATCAGGTGTGGATATGGCTTGTGCATACACCACTTGATCATCAGATTTTAGAATGGGTGAGAGAGTTAGCCCCGGTTCGCATCGGATTTGTCATGGAGTCTCTACGGTATGAGACGGAGGACTATGCTTGGGCTCCTGAACTCCGCCAGCGGGAGCAAGTGTTTGCGCAACAGCTCGAATATCTGACGCATGCGTTGGTCTGCGATGAGCGCGACGCTTCTGAGCTGAAGGCATACAGGCGGAAACCTATCTTATGGTGGCCCAGTTTTGTCCCTCGCCGATTTGTCCTACAGCAAGGGCTCCCGCTCGTCGATAGACGTGCAGTCTTTCACGGAGTGCCATACGGACATCGTGCTCTTTGGCTCAACCATCCAATCCTTCGCGAGAGGATGCTGTTTGCCCAGTCCCCAGCTCGACTCACGCCCAATCAGCAACAGTTTGATGTGGTGCAATCGTCGGTCCGCGCTCGATTGCTCCAACAGCCGCTGGTGGTTGAGCAAGATCTGGGGAGATATGTGGAGGCGCTCAGGACGGTCCGCCAAGCTGAGTTTCGTGAGTGGCTCAACGGACTGTCAAACTGTGGTGCCATTGTCAATCTTCCGGGACTCACACGCTGTTTTGGTGGTCGGGTTTTTGAAGCCATGGCAGTTGGGCGTCCTGTGATTTCCTGGGAGATTCCAGATCGTCCGAAGACGAATGCACTGTTTCAGAATGACCGCGAGATCGTGCTCTTCCCGGCTCATTCGCCGCAGGACCTCGCGGAACGAATCGAATACGTTTTCTCGGATCCGAAACGTGCTGATGCGATTGGGGCTAGCGGACAGCGCAAGCTTCTCACCTATCACACGGCAGAACGGCGCATGCAGCAGGTGCTTGAATGGATTGAGTCCGGAAAGGAACCGGACTATGGCATTCGTCCCGTCGCCACAGAGCAACCAACCGGTGCATGTGCCGTAGGTAACATCTTGGGGGATAAGGGTCTTATGCGTGAGGAATCGATGGGCAGCGATAATTTCTACGTCAACTTGTTCGTCAAGGCACCGCACTGGTCCACCCCCTATCCAAATGCAGATGAGGCAGCGCGGTGGAGCAAGATCGCAGCCTTTTTGGAGTACATCTTGCGCCGCGTAGGGCAACAGGAGCCGAACAAGCAGCTCAGAATGTTGGATGTCGGGTGCGGTCGAGGCTGGCTCACCAATCTTGCCACGGCATACGGCACATGTGAGGGCATTGAGCCGGTCGCTGGGGTCATCGAATGGGCACGCAAGCTGTTTCCACACCTCCGTTTCGACGCAGGGACGGCAGAGAGCATCTTAAGGCGGCCAGACTTTCAGCCCTATGATGTCGTCCTCACTTCGGAAGTCATTGAGCATGTGCCGCACGGACAAAAAGAAACCTTCCTTGCCCAATTGGCTCAACTGCTCAAGCCCGACGGCTATCTCATTCTTACGACACCACGAGGAGAAATGTGGGAACAGTGGAAGACGATCGCACCGCCGAATCAGCCGGTGGAAGACTGGGTGACCGAAGATCAATTGCGTGCACTGTTCGCATCGCAGGGATTCTCGGAACTGGGGCTCGAGCGTGTCCATGTCGAAGTGCCGAATCTTCGGTTCGTCCCAGCTCCTACTCCCGCTGACTTGCGCTCCATGAACCTGCTCCCTATCTATCAAGTGTGGGTCTGTCAGCGGACCGCCGCTCCGCTTTCTATTCCTGTTCCATTTACGCGCACACCGAAGGTGTCCGTCATCGTCCCGACGTACAACCGCCCCGATCGCCTTCGGATGGCTCTTGAGAGCCTAGCCGCCCAAACGTTTCAGGACTTCGAGATCATTGTCGTCAACGACGCAGGCTGCGAGGTTGGGTTCGTCATCGCCGCCTGTGTCGATCGACACCGTATCACGACTATCTCTCACGATCGGAACCGCGGCTTGGCTGCAGCCCGCAACAGCGGACTCCGTGCGGCGAAGGGTACCTATATCGCCTATCTGGATGATGACGATCGGTATCTTCCGAATCATCTGGAAACGCTTGTCGGCTATTTAGATCGCCACGAATGCCGCGTCGCGTACACCGACGCCACGCGAGTGTATGAACGGCAGAGCGACGGCATGTATGTCGAGACCGGGCGCGATGTTCCGTATTCATACGACTTCAGTCCGGCCGACCTTCTGGTCAGCAACTACTTCCCTGTGTTGTGTGTTATGCACGCGCGGCAGTGTTTGGAGGAGGTGGGCCACTTCGACGAGTCGCTTTTTGCCCATGAGGATTGGGATCTCTGGATCAGGATGGCGACCCGGTTTCCGTTCAAGCATCTGCCAGTGACGACGGCCGAGTTTACCTGGCGAAGTGACGGCACGTCCATGACAAGCGGAACAAGAGATACCTATAAGCGCACGACGGAGCTCATCTATCGCAAGTATGCACCCTACGCAGAACTTATTGCCGGCATACGGGAGGCCCAGCAGCGTCACCTCGAAAAACTTTATGCGCAGATATCTCCAAAGTCCTTCACTTGTTCCATCATCATTCCGACGTGGAACAGGGTTGAACTGACCAGGCAATGTCTGACAGCACTAGCCTCCAACACCACCAATACCTCGTTTGAGGTAATTATCGTCGACAACGGCTCAACTGACGGCACTCAGGAGTTTTTGCCCACGTTAGGCGGAGATGTGCAGCTCATTCTCAATAAGGAGAATTTGGGGTTCGCCAAGGCCTGCAACCAAGGAGCACGTGCGGCGCGCGGCAAATACCTGGTGTTCCTGAACAACGATACGATTCCACAGCTTGGCTGGCTTTCCTCGCTGGTCTCTGAAGTAGATGCTCATCTAGAGGTGGGCATTGTGGGCAGCAAGCTCTTGTATCCTGATGGCACGATTCAACATGCCGGCGTCGTTCGGGACTGTCAGCACTTTTTGCCCTACCATATCTACAAATCCTTTGCCCACAGCCATCCGGCCGTGAACCAACGGCGTGAGTTCCAGATCGTCACGGCAGCCTGTCTGCTGATCCGGCGGTCTTTGTTCGAGGAAGTGGGAGGTTTCGACGAAGAGTACGTGAACGGGTTCGAAGATGCGGATCTTTGCTTGAAAGTACGGGAGCGCGGTTACATGGTCGTGTATCAACCCCGAAGCATCGTCGTTCACCTCGAAAGCCAAACCCGTGGGAGGAAATCACATGAAGACATTAACGCCACCCGCTTCTTGGAGCGATGGGGAGCGCAATGGTGGGCAGGCGACGAAGATCGGCATTTCCATGTAGATGGCTATAAGCTGAAGCGTGCCTACCGTAACGGACAGCTTGGCGGCGATATCCAGTTGATCGGCGATATTAAGGACCGCGCCTCCTGGGCACATGTCGCGGCGGCGCAAACTGCCGCGTTGAAAAAGGACTGGTCAGCCGTGCGGCGCGAATTAGCCTTGGCCGAGGACTGGCCGAATGACCCGTATGTCCTGTCCTGGGGGGCGATGGTGGCCCAGCGGTTGGAAGAGCTGGTCTATCGAGCGCAGTTCCTCGCACGATATGTGGCCTTGGTGGATGCACCGGCTGAGCGGCTCGAACTGATCCGCATGTTCCTGGAACAAAAGAACCTGCCGGGGGCAGAGGAACATCTACGAATCCTACTAGGTGCATCACCAGATCATGCGGAGGGACTACTGCTCAAAGGCATTCTTTATATGCAGCGGGAACAGTATGAGCAAGCAGAGATTGCCTTTGGTTCGGCGATGCGGGAAGGAGCTGATCGCAAGAAGTGCCTCATGGGAATGGGCATGGCCGCAATGGGAAGAGCCTATCCACAGGGAGCCTGGGAGCGGTTTCTACAAGTGCTGGCTGATCATCCTGATGATGCTGAGGCGATCCATTGGTTGCTCCGTGCCGGCACAGCACAAAATCGTTGGCAAGAGTTAGGAGAACGGTTGCGTACCTATGTGTCGAGAAATCCGGGCGATCTCGCTATACGGTTTGCCTTCGCGAGCGTTTTGTTGCGAAGCGAGCAGGTTGAAGCGGCTCACCGAGAATATGATGAGATCCGGAAGCTTGCACCGTCTTATGACGGGCTGGATCAACTTGGCCAGGCGATTACAGGGAGAGAAGCGGTGCTTGCCATCGAAGCCGCTTCTTCATAGTCAGATGACGCAGCGCGCGCTTCTGATCCAATTGGCCAGACTGGGCGATCTCGTTCAGACAATCCCGGCAATTACCGCCCTGAAGGAAGCTCATGCGGACTGGATCGTGGACCTTCTGTGTCCGGCTCACTTGGAAGGCATCGGACGGGTACTCCCCGGAATTTCTACGGTCGTGAAATGGGATGGAGCCGCCTGGAATCGGCGGGCGCTCCTGGCCGAGAAGGAGTTCCGGCCCGAACATGTCGTTGAAGCCGATGCCGATCTTCGTGCGATCGCGAAAGAGCCCTATGACTACGCGTTTGTGCTCAACCAGCATCCTCGCGCGATCTTGGCCGGCGCACTCCTTGCACGGGAAAGCATCGGAACAATCACCGGTGGCCCGCTCGAGCAGAAATTATCACCCTGGGCGACCTATGTGAGAGCCGTAGCAAGTGACAGAGGGGAGAACCGCATTCACTTGGCCGATGCATTTTGCGGGATGTGCGGTGTCTCTCCACCCAAACACATGATGCCAATGCAAGTGCCCTTTGCATCGCTTCCACTCGATCTCGATCCGATCGGGCAATCTGATGGGCCCTGGGTCGGACTGCTCGTGGGTGCAGGAGATCAGGAACGACTGGTTCCAGTAACGATCTGGGCTCGCTTGATCACAGACTGTCTGAATAGTCTCCAACGAAGTCGCATCGTCTTGGTAGGAAGTGAACAAGAAGAAGAGCGAGCCCACTCGATTCAGACAGCGCTTCCTCCCTCCCTCCTGGGTCGAGTCTGGGATACCACTGGCCGTCTGTCACTGACCCAATTAGCCGTTGTACTCACCCGCTCTCAGGTTGTCATTGGCTCCGATACCGGTCCGCTTCATCTTGCGGCGGCCGTGGGGACGCAGGTGATCGGCTGGTACTTTGCCAGAGCCCGGGTTCATGAAACGGGGCCCTATGGACAGAACCATTGGGTGTGGCAAGCAGCGGAAACAGGGGGTGAAGAAGCACGATTGATCACCCCGCATCGATGGCCGATCGATGAGACGATTGCTCTATTGTCTCATCAGGCGACCGCTTCGGTTACCGACTGGTCGCTGTTGACGAGTCATCGGGACCGGTGGGGTGCCTACTATGTTCAGGCAGGACAGGAACCAATTGCGCCATTTCAACGGGAGGCGGTCTGGCATGAATTGCATCCGTCTCTGGTGTAATGAGGGGGTTCGGTGGAGTATCTGAACCAGAATTTAGAGAGTCTTCGTCAGACATTTCAGACCTTCGTTGGTGCCGTGAAGGACAGTCGTGGTGGTGTCCTTGCGATTGTCCCTTCACGCGAAGGCTCTCCTTCGGCTACTTGCCAAGGGCAATGGGTCCACAGTGCCTACGACCCCCGAAAAGAAGCGCAATCCTGGGCCGAGCAACAAGTACGCGAATGGAAGGAAGGGGAGTTGGGCGTTGTTCTCGGGGTCGGGCTGCTCTATCACGTGGAGGCGCTGGCTCTCGTCAAGCCTCCCGATTCACGCCTAGCAGTCGTTGTGCCCGATGTGTCGGTTTTCAAGGATGCAGCTGGAGCTAGGCCGCTCGGATCTTGGCTCAATACCATTCAATGGATAACTGGTACACCGGAGGAAATGGCAGAGCAGTTGGCGTCACAATCGACACCACTGAGATTCTTTACATACGGACCGGCGGCACGATTGCATGTTGAGGAACATCAGCGACTTGAGACCAGCCTCCGTCGAATCATGGCCAGTAAGGTAGGAGGCCGCCTGCATGTTGCAGTGGTCGGCCCGATCTATGGGGGATCGCTTCCGATTGCTCACTACGTCGTTTCGGCCTTGAACGAGCTGGGTCATCGGGTCAGCTGGCTCAATCACAATGTTCATCAGGTCAGCTATGAGGCCTTCGGATCATTTCGCGAGGAGCGACATCGACTGACGCTCCAAAGCCGATTTGCCGATGTGCTGAGCCTGAGCACGATGGCGCATATGGCGGAGGATCCACCGGATCTGGTTCTGGCCATTGCCCAAGCTCCGTTGACACTGGCGGTCTTGCAGCATCTACGTAAGAAGAAGTTTCTCACGGCCATGTGGTTTATGGAAAACTATCGACATCTGACGTATTGGCGGCAAATGGCGGCGGGGTACGATTATTGGTTCGTCATTCAGCAAGGGGAATGTCTCGATGCGTTGAAGCGGGCCGGGGCGGCTCAGGTTCACTATCTTCCCATGGCGGCAGATCTTACCGTCCATCGTCCCATGACGCTCACGGCTGCCGAGCAACAGGAATTTGGAGGCGACGTCGCGTTTGTGGGAGCCGGTTATTCCAACCGGAGGGCTCTATTGCCTCGGTGGGTGTCGAATGAGTGGACGTTTAAGCTATGGGGAAATGAATGGGACGGGGCCGCCAACCTCTCTAGCGTCCTCCAACGGAACGGAGCCCGCATTGATACCGACACTTGCGTCAGGGTCTTTAACGCCACCAAGGTGAACCTCAATCTGCATTCGTCTTCCGGCATAGGGTTAGATGCTCAGCCGGATTTTGTCAATCCTCGAACATTTGAACTCGCCGCTTGTGGGGCGTTCCAGCTGGTCGACGAGAGGACACTGCTTCCCGATCTCTTTACGCCTGAGGAAGTCGTGTGTTTTCGACGGACTGAAGATGTGCGGCAGTTGATTCGGACGTGGCTCACGGATACGGCAGGTCGGCGTGAGCATGCCGAGGCCTCGCGACGCCGTGTGCTGCGAGACCATACCTATCGACACCGTCTCCAAGAGCTTCTGGTCGCGGTCGGACTGAATCAGCCCGATAGAATTGGCTCGATCTTGCGCGGGGAACGGTCCACGGTGCAACTAAAAGAACGGGCTGCAACGGTACCCGAGCTTGTGCCGCTACTGAGCCGATTTCCGCCAGGGCAACGAGTTGAGCTGAAGGACCTTGCCGCTGATATCCGAGCACGAGCGCCGGGTCGCCAGCTTGCTCGAGAGGAGTTATTGGTGCTGATGCTCGACAGTTATCGGGCGGAAAAAAAGGATCTGATATGACGCGACAGGTCCTGATCCTCAACATTACCCGGATGGGCGATCTCGTGCAGATGGGCGCACTGCTAAACCGACTTCAAGAAGAATGGCCGGGAGCTGCTGTAGATCTTGTTGTGGACCGACGGTTCGCACCGGTTGCAGATCTACTGAACAGCTTACGCGATGTAATTGCCTTCGATTTTCACGCGTTGATCGATGAGAGCCGGGCTGCAGCAAAGGATGTGGTTGCGCTCTATCAAGATGTGGCGACATGGGTAAAACCGCTGCTGGAGCGACAGTATGATCGTGTCATCAATTTGACATTCAATCAGCCGAGTGCGCTGTTGGCCGGCTTCATTGGCGCTCCCGACGTTCGTGGGGCACGAAGTGCCTGGGATGGTGGCATGGTCGTCGATAATCCCTGGATGGCCTATTTCTGCGACTTTCATCAGTTCCGCCGGTTCAATCGATTCAATCTCGTCGACGTGTATGCCCTGGGTGGGAGCGGCCCTGGAGCGTTTACTCCGCTGCAACTCGTGATACCGACCGAGGAGCGGGCGTGGGCACGCCAAGTTCTGGCCGGGCAGCCCAACTGGATTGCGGTTCAGGCTGGGGCCAGTGACGTCATGAAGGCCTGGAGACCGCATCTGTTTGGGTTGGCATTGGCGCGATTCAGTAAGCAATGGCAAGGCGGTATCGCCTTCATCGGCAGTGCCGAGGAGGAAGGTACCATTGCCGAAGTGTTGCGGGTCTACCGAGAGGCAGGAGGACAGAACCAGGTTAAGAATATGACCGGCCGCACATCCGTACCCCAGCTCGCTGCTCTATTGGCAGAATGTCGTGTCTTGTTGAGCAACGATACCGGCCCCATGCATCTCGCCGTGGCCACTGGTACCCCGGTCATTGATCTTTCTGTGGGGCATGTCGATTTCCAAGAAACTGGACCCTATGGCCGAGGCCATTGGGTAATCCAGCCCGAGCTGGATTGTGCTCCCTGTGGGTTCGATCAGATCTGTGCCCACCATGCTTGCAAAGACCGTATTGTGCCGGACCTTGTGGCGGATCTAATGCTCCATGTCTTGAACACCGGGGCGTGCCCATCACAGGTGTTCGGGACATGTCTCTATGAGTCCGGAGTGGATGAGGATGGATTGGGCACGTTTCGATTGAAGGTGGGAACGGAGTCGTCCATGACTGCGTGGTATGCTGCCTTCTGGCGTCGCTACTGGTATGAAGCGCATACAGGACTCCGGAGCAACCTCCCCTTCCCAGAGGGATCTCCCCCTGACGCACAGGAGGCGAAGGAACAGATGCGACGTCTGCTCCCTCTTCTGAAGGCGGCCTGCCGAAGAGCCGACGAGGTTGCACATCTGGCCAGCCGAGCCTCTGTACATCTTTCTGAACTGAAAAGAATACAGAACGAGCAGAGAGCGGAACAGGAGCGATTACTGCAGATTGGCATGAGTACTGCGGCAACGGCGCCTGTTACGGCCGCGTTCTTTCGGCAGTTGCACAATGACAATGTCCAGGGATTGGATCGGCTTGCCCATCATCAGGCCAGCGCGTATCGAAAGTGGTTGGCGCGCGTCGTAGAGATCGATCGGATGATGTTTCGTTCAAACGCTGATGAGGCGGGTGGCAATCCTGGTTTTAAGCGAGGCGTGGTCGGGTGCGGGTTGGACAAGCAACTAGCGTGAGCTGGTTGATGCAGAGGGAGACAGCATATGAACGTCAGACTAGATAACGAACAATGGCAATCCGCGAGCACCGCGACGCTCGGGGATATCTTGGCCGACCTAAGCGAACGAGCACATGCCAGATCGCGAATTGTGACGACGATGATGCTCGATGATCGTCGGATTACCGACCGGGATATTGATCCGCAACTGCTTCAGGAGTCGTCCGTCAATTATCACGAGCTAGTTGCATCCTCGAGTACACAACAGGAGATTATTGATTCCGCCCAGGGGACTATTGACCGGTACCGTGGCTTCGTCGTTGAGGAAGGCACTGCGTTGGCTCATCAGCTTCGAATGGGCGGACAGGACCTGGCTCCACTCGATCTCTGGCTGGGTAAGGTGGCGGATGTTGTCGAGATCATCGGGAACGGTCCGAAACAACCGGGAACGGAATCCCCTGCGCGAATCATCGCAGAGTGGATGGAAAAGTTAGTGGAAGCGAGGCATGCCCGAGATACCGTATGCATGGCTGATCTGCTCGAATACGAAATCTTGCCTAGACTTTCCGCCTGAGAGGACGATGCTCATTCCTCCCCGTTGTGGCAAGGTGGCCATGATCCTTGCAAATTCCTTCAGAGACTCAAGTCCCACCAGGATTGGCCGATAAGACAGGCACGCCAGGAATAGGCGTAAGGGAATACGGCTTCTGCACGGATGTCGGAAGCGCAGAAACGGATGGTGTTCTAGTTTCAAGGAGGAAGAGCAATGGCTCTTATTGTTAACAACAATCCTGCATCCATCGCGGCTCAGCGCAACCTCTCGGTCAATACCCTGAACCTGAATCGATCGGTTGAACGGCTGTCATCCGGTCTTCGGGTGACGCGTGCGGCGGATGATGCTGCCGGTCTCGGACTCTCCGAGTCCTTGCGGGCGCAGATTCGCAGCATCAACCAGGCGACGCGAAACGCATCGGACGGCATCAGCTTGACGCAGATTGCCGACGGTGCAGCCGCGACGATCGGGTCGTTGCTGGCTCGTCTTCGAGAGCTGTCCTCGCAGTCCGCCAGCGGCACGGTGGGTAATACCGAACGGTCCTACATCGATCTGGAGTTCGTGGCTCTGCGTTCAGAAATCGACCGCATCGCGCAGGTCACCGAATTCAACGGCCAAGCGCTGACGAGTGGTTCGTCCATCAGCTTCTCGATCGCGATCGGGTTCCGCAGCGGCACGGGGAACACACTAAGCCTGAATCTCAACGACATCACCACGACTTCGTTAGGCCTGGCCAGTGTGAACGTCTCAACCTCCGCGAATGCCAGCAGTGCTTTGGCGAATATCGATAATGCGATCAGCGCCGTCGCGAGTGCCAGAGCCGAATACGGGTCGATTCAGAACCGGTTCGAGGCAACCATTGCCAATCTGCAGGTCACGAGTGAGAACCTCACGGCTGCAGAATCTCGGATCCGCGACGCGGACATCGCTCTTGAGACGTCCATATTCACGAAGAATCAGATCTTGGTGCAGGCAGGTATTGCAACCCTGGCGCAAGCCAATACTCTGCCGCAACAAGCGTTGGCCTTACTCCGAGGATAAGAGGCGGCACTTCGTCCACCGGCCCTCTCCTAAACAGGAGAGGGCCTGGTGAACGGAGTCACTAAAGGGGGTAGTTATGATCACCAATGTAACATCGAAGGTGGATCTCCCGGCCGCTGCCAGTCGCACGAGTCAAGCCGACGCTCATTCGAGGAATGAGCGTGTGGTGGAGCATACCCGTGGCACCGACGTTACCGTCGCGTCGCCGTCGAACCGGGTAGCGCTTGAGCAAGCCGTGGGTAAAGTAAGGGAAGCGTTGCAGCAATCGGATTCACATTTGCAAATAGAGGTGGACCAAGATTTGAAGCGGGTCATCGTGAAGATCCTGAAAGGGGACTCCGGGGAAGTGATTCGACAGATCCCTCCTCAGGAAGTGATTGACCTCGCCAAGAATCTGTTGGGATCGAAGGGGCTGCTGTTCGGGGAACATGTCTAACCTGGTACACATGGACGTGGCATGCCGACCATAAGTTTTGGGGGACTCGGCAACGGGCTAGATTTTGGGCAGGTGGTCGATCAACTGGTCAAGGTGGCACATGTGCCAGTTGATCGACTGACCAAGAAGAAGGCCGAACTCAACACCAAGTTTACGGATCTCACCACCTTGAGCACGAAAGTGGCGGCCCTGCAGAGCGCCGCCCAGGCGCTCAGACTCTCAGCGTCGTTTGACAAGACGACGGCTTCTGTCTCGGACGCAACGGTGTTTTCCGTCTCAGCCTCATCCTCGGCCACACCGGGAACGTACAGCATCCGAGTCGTTCAACTGGCACAGTCTCATCAGATCGTCAGCAAGTCTGCCAAAGCGGTTTCCTCTGCGACGGCTGACATCGTCAGTGGCGGGTCCGCCACATTCACGTTCAAGGTTGGCTCCGGAGCCAACCAAACCGTCTCCCTTGGGTCGACGGGCACGTTGACCGATTTGCGTGATCAGATCAATAACCTCGGGGCCGGAGTCACCGCTTCGTTGATCAATACGGGTACGGAGGTGGCCCCCTCGTATCGCTTGGCCCTCTCCTCAAATAGCACAGGTAGTGCCGATGCCGTCACGATCGTCAGTGACGGGACTGATTTGGATCTCTTGAACGGCAGCGGAACAGGGGGAGTTGATACACTCGCAGCGGCTCAGAACGCGCAGATCCAGGTCGGTGATCAAGCGTTGAACCCTCTGACGATTGAACGAAGTTCTAATACAGTTTCCGATGCGATTCCGGGTGTCGTGCTTGCGCTGACGAAGACTACAGGAACAGGAACCGTCCAAGTCAGCGTGACTCAGGATCAGGCTGCAGTGAAGACAAATATCAAGGCACTGGCGACGGCGTATAACGAGGTGGTGAAGTTTGTTAATGAACGGAGCACGTATGACGTGACAACCAAGCAGGGAGGAGTGTTCTTCAATGAATCATCGGCCAAGACGGTGTTGTCACGTATCCGGAGCGCGTTGTCCACGACGGTCGGTGGGGGTACGGTCTATACCAATGTTGGGCAAATAGGATTCAAGACTGAACGGGATGGAACGATCACGGTCGATGATGGGCCGCTGGGCACTGCCTTGAGCACCAGCTATAGCGGGGTAAAGGCGCTGTTCAGCAATCAGGGAGCAACGACTGGCCTTGCTCAGTCCTTGGTCTCGGCTGTCGACGCGTTGAACGATGTGACTGGTGGGCCCCTCACGCTGCGGAAGAATGGTTTGACGAGTGAGATTTCACGGGTGGGAGACGATATCGCTCGGCAAGAAGACAGCCTCAGTCGGTACGAAGAGCGTCTGAAGCGTCAGTTTGCCGCGCTGGATGGACTCTTGCGACAGCTCCAGGGGCAAAGCGGTTTTCTCCAGGCTCAATCAACACAGAAGCAACAATAAGAACGAGGCACTCGCCCCATGATCACACAGTACGCGCGTCAATATGAACAGACTCAGGTCGTCACCTCTTCCGGAATCCAGCTGGTCGTTCTCATGTACGACGGCGCGATCCAGTCGATTGAGATCGCCAAACGGGAGATTCAAGCGAACAATATCCGGGAGAAAGCTCGGCACCTGGGGCGGGCTATCGCAATCATTGGTGAACTCAATAGCGTGCTCGATCTTGAGCAAGGTGGTGAGATCGCGCGTTCTCTCCGAAGATTGTACGACTATATGCTGATGGAACTGGTTGAGGCGAATGCCCGGAACAATGAGCAGCGACTTGATGGTCCGCTCCGCTGTCTCACGACGTTGCGTGAAGCGTGGCGCGAAGTGGCGGCTCAGCAGCAGACTCGTATGGCAGGTGTACGATGAACTCCACGCGGGAAAATTGCCAGGCTGACATCGTCCGGCTTACGAAGGCTGCGGTTGAGGCGGCTCAGGCAGGACGGTGGGATATCGTCATTCAGTGTTATCAGGATCGAGGTGCTCTGTTGGCAACCGAACAGGCGCTGGTCCCTAAAGCTGATGAGCTCCTGAAGCTCGATGAACAGATCCGCGATCGTGTGCATACCGTGCAAGCCGTGTTGGTGTCTCTTTTAGGTGAGTCGACGGCGATCAGGCAGCGACTTCAAGACCTCCAGCAGCGACTAGGGGTACAGCCTTCGGCCCCTGTGACCGTATCCATGAAGGCGTAGCAGGGGGCAGGAACGAGCGATGGCCAGGCAGACACCCTCGGACACGAACTTGCTATCCGATGAGTTGTCTCGGATCACGCAGGAGTTGGCGCAGGCTCGAGGCGAGCTGCAAGACTACCGCCAAAGGCTTACCGCGCTGCATCGTCTCACCGATGCTCTCGCGTGCTCACCTGACGAAGAAGGGATCATCAGGACTCTGACGAAGGGATTGCCTGCACTGGTCGATACCGTCATGGTCGGGATCGCGAGATCACATCGCAACCGAGTATGGATCTGGTCGGACCCTCAGAATCGGGAACGGGAGGCGCGTATGCGCCGGTATCTGCTCCGCAGACTCGGCCAATTCCCTTCTCACCGAACTGAATCGAGTTCTCCTCCGCGGGTCGTGCGTTCGCGGCATCTTCGTCTCGTTCCACCTTCGGCGTCGCAACAGTCCCTGCAAGAACTGGATTCCTCCCTCGGACATGAGGTGTCTCTTGCTCTCGGGCCAGAAGAGACCGGCCTTCTTCTTGTTCAGCCGAAAGATCCAGTTCGCTTTACCCAACGCGAACGAGAAGTGCTCGAGACAGTCAGTGCCTCTCTATCGCTCGCCCTGCGCCATGCCGAGACACATCAGCGAGCGCGGGATATCGCCATTCGCGACCCACTCACGGAGATGCTCAATACACAGGCATTCGATAGCGCGCTGGCGGGGGAGTTGAGCGTCGGGCTTCGCTACGGTGTGCCGGCCTGTCTGTTGCTGCTGGACTTGGATTTCTTCAAGACCGTCAACGACCGTCTCGGCCACACGACCGGGGATCACGTGCTCAAGACGACAGCGGATCTAATAGGGGCGACGGTGCGCCAGAGCGATATCGTCGGACGATACAGAGGCAACACATTCGCGGTCGTGCTGCCACATACAGATAGGCAGCAGGCTTGTGCCCTTGCGGAGAGGTTGCGAGATCGCATCGAACGACACCCCTTTGCGTTCGAGGCCGGGCAGGTCCGTACCACGGCAAGTATGGGCTTGGCCGCGTTTCGGGATACCACCGTGGCTTCCGTAGCGGAGTGGATGATGATCGGTGATGCCGCTTTGAATGATGCGAAAGCCCAAGGACGGAACCGCGTGGTCCTTCATGTCCCGAAACCGCCGGGAATAGCATGCGCTGTGGCACTGAGTTACGCCGCATGACGTCGAAAGTGGCCTGAATATGGCGTTTCCAGTTACGACACCTTCCGCATCATCCAAGAATTCCGCCGATGAACGGCGAGAATGGATCAGAATCGACGACCGGGTGCTGATGGAATATCGTGTGCTGGCTGAGACAGGCACCGTCGTTCCTGTCGAAGCGACCAGCACCACTCCGGAGATGATTTCCGCAGCAGTCATGAAGCCGACCGCGGATCTGCTCGCGCGCACAGGAGACTCATTGATCGGCTCACCGGTGCTTCCCTGGATCATGAAAGTCGATTACTTGCTTGAAGTCATCCTCAATTCTTTGGCAATCAGCCAACCGTCGAGTGTCACCATGGCACGGCCGACGGATGTCAATCTGAGCGGGGGAGGAGTGGGATTCGTCTCCCCTCGGGAACTCGCCGCCGGTGATCAGCTCGCGATCAAGCTGATTCTTCCGCCCTTCCTTCTCATTCAGGCCCTGGCAAAAGTGATTCGTTCAGTCCCTCAGGCAGATGGGCAAGGGTTTGAGATTGCCACCGAATTCGTCGACCTCAAGGCCGACGATCAGGAACACCTGATCCGCCACATTCTTCATACGCAAGCCGAACGATTGAGAGCCCGCCGAACTTCCGCTCTGTAAGAACCGGACGTTGCTGAAGATGGCGGCTAGGCCGCTTGGGCAGGAGGGATCGTGAGAAGCTGTAGCAGCGTCTCTCCCGTCTTCACCAGCGCGGCGGCGGCAGGGGAAGAAGGAGCGTGCTGAACCACCGGGACATACGCGCGCACCGCTTGTTCCATCGCTGGGTCTTCGGGAATTTTACCTAACAACGTTAAGTCACCGCCGACATACTCTTTGAGCAGCTTTTTGAGCTGAAGCACGTTTACCCGGGCTCGTCCGGAAACACGATTGAGTACAAGGGACGGTTGAAAAGCTCGCAGGGTGGATTCAGCGATCGTTCGACCGGACTCATCCGTCTTGCCTGCGACGTCCAACACTTCTTCCACACTGCCGTAGTCCCGATTCGCAAGCCCCTCCGCCATGACATCCCGCATAACAAACATCGACAAGACACGACGAATCGCCGCTAACTTGATGAACCGGTAGAGATCCAGCACGGAGGTCGGGTCCGGGGTTGCGACCGCAACGTGGTGGTCGGCCATCAGGAAAAAATCGAGTGTATGATAGCTCGCTCCTGCTCCGATATCGACGACGATCACGTCCGCGCGGATATCCTGGAAATTCCTGATCAAGCGCTTCTTCTGTGAATAGGCCATGTTGGCCGTTGCTAATGTGTCGCCGGTGCCGGGAATAATCCGCAAGTTCGGATGAATGGGGAGACGTTGAGCCAGATCATCCAGGTGCTCGATTCGATGGTTAAGGAAGTCAGTCAGGGTGAGCTGTGGGTTGAGGAGGCCGACCAGCACATGTGCATCGGCGCCGCCGACGTCGAGGTCTGCGAGCACTACCTGCTTCCCTTTCCCGGCCAAGACGAGAGCCAAGTTGGCAGAAACCACACTTTTCCCGACCCCACCTTTTCCCGACGCCACCGTGATTACGCGTGCCATTGAGTTCAGTTCCTATTGGTTTGGGCTCAGTAGTACATCCTTTGTCGGTCTGTCGCGGAGAAACATGAATGGAGATCATCCATCCGAGTGGAATGGATAAGAAACTAAGATCGCAGGCCGAGATCCGCTTCTATCGGGTACTTAAGTTTTTGAACCGCCACGCCGATACCTCAGTCGTTATGAATAATGAAGTCTCTACAGCAACGGCGATCCAGGCCGAGGAGGCCACCGTGCGGGAGGGGGAAATTCTAACCGTGATGGAGGTGGCTCAGTTTCTCCGGGTACCGAAATCCACGGTCTATAAGCTCGCCCGAGTCGGTGAACTGCCGGCCTCAAAGATTGGAAAGCACTGGCGGTTCCTTCGCCGTGATATCCATGAATGGATCCATGGTCGGTCCAGGCAAGCCTCGTGACGTGTAAGTTGCTGCCAGGTTTGTCGGAACAACGGCTATTTGTTCTCGCACTCGACTCAGAAGGTGTTCAGGATATGGGCGGTTGGCGTTACCCTTCTGACGCCGTCAGTGCGAGTACGAGTCTTTCTCCACGCGAGTCGATCATCTCCTTCCAAACTCGTGACAGCGAACCCTGGTTGCGCTCTTCTGGCTCAGGTTGTCAAGCGAACATGCCGATAGGTGACAACGGACTGAGCACTCACCGACACGCGGATCCGTTGCGTCAATGGAAAACATGAATGCCATGATGGCGCAGGCGGCAAGCACCTGACGGAGATCATGACCGCCTATCCTTTCAAGACCTGGTGGCTCAGCGGGTGTAGAAACTCGTCGCCATTCTGGACGAAGTGCAAGGAGAGCTGATGGAACTCGTTGTGGTGTTCGGCCTTCAGGAGAGCTGCGAAGCGGCAAGTGATGCGGGCACAGCCGGGCACCTATTGAAACAGCTCGAGGAATTGAAAACGAGGGCCATGAAGGAGAAGGTCGCCGACGATATCCTGGCTCAGTTTGGGTTTAAATGAGGCGCTCGCATAATGGATATTGCAACAATTCTCGGAGTGGTCATCGCATTAGGCTCCATCGCTGGAGGTCAAGCGCTCGAAGGCGGGCATCTGGGTTCAATCCTCCAGCTGACGGCTTTTATCATCGTGATGGGTGGTACGTTCGGCGCCATATGTATACAGAATCCGCTGTCCGTGGTTATCAAGGCGTTCGGCGCGTTGTCCATTGCGATCTCAGGATCTCACATCGACAATAAGGGGACGATCAAACTCATATTGGATCTGGCAAATATTTCCCGCAAACAAGGGTTGCTGGCACTGGAGAGCAAGCTCAAAGACATTAGAGATCCCTTCATGAAGAAGGGGATTCAGCTCATTGTCGATGGAACCGAACCAAGAGCCGTGCATGAGATTCTCGAGATCGAAGTCGAACACCATGAAGAGCAAGGAGTGATAGTGGCCAAGGTCTGGGAAGCGGCCGGTGGGTATGCGCCGACGGTCGGTATTCTTGGTGCAGTGCTCGGGCTGATTCATGTGATGGAAAATTTGGCTGATCCCTCAAAGCTGGGAAGCGGTATTGCAGTGGCGTTTGTCGCCACGGTCTATGGCGTTGGGGCAGCCAACCTTTTCTTCTTACCCTTGGCCAACAAAGTCAAAATGAAGGTCAAGGAGGAAGCCGCTTTCCGCAATCTTATCATCATGGGGCTTGTGGGACTGGCTCAAGGTGAGAATCCACGGTTGCTACAGGAAAAGTTGGAGGGCGTCCTTCCCCACAGCGAGCGGACGAAGGGGACGAATAAGTAGCAGCATCATCGAACAGCAAAGGTCAACCCGAGGGGCAGGCATATGCCCGCATTCACGGTTGACGAATGACGCGTATCGACTGACTGAATCATGGCGAAGCACAAACACGAGGAACACGAAAACCACGAGCGGTGGCTGGTCTCATACGCCGACTTTATTACGTTGCTGTTTGCGTTCTTTGTCGTGATGTATTCGATCTCCTCGGTCAACGCTGGAAAGTACAGAACCGTCAGCGAATCGATCAAGGCCGCGCTCAATCCTGTCGTGAGTCCGCCATCCTCGCCCTCGGCCTTTACGCTCAATACCAGCAAACCAGCGTTGACGGCACCAGATGCTCTGGGAAGCAAGGAAATCGTGGTTCGAAAGCTAAGGAATCTGGTGAAAGGCAGCAAGGCGGCGCCCCAATTGGCGATGGTACGGGTCACGGAAAAGGTGAATGGCGATATCGTGATCACCATCCCCGATCAATTGCTGTTCAATAGCGGAGAGGCAGCCGTGCGTCCCGAAGCGCTGACGTTCCTTGAGGGTCTTAGTACGGCCATTGTCGAATTAAACCGACATACCAGGGTTGAGGGACATACAGATAATGTTCCGATTAGAACCGCGCAATTTCCTTCCAATTGGGAGTTATCTGCTGCTCGGGCGGTGATGGTTGTGCGGGTGCTGTCGGAGCTCTACGGGGTACCGGCAGATCATCTGGCGGCAGTGGGACATGCCGATACCAGGCCTGTGACGGCCAATCTAGACCCGGAACAAAGAGCCAAGAACCGACGGGTAGAAGTCATCATTCTTGAAAATGCTCCATCCTTCCCCATGGTCCAGACAGAAAATGTCGCGGATCCCACCCAGCAGCCGACGGAGGATTTGCCGTCGAGCTCCGCGCAGGTGGTTCCGGAATTGTCCGGTGTCGATCGAGTCCCTACACCGTAGGTCTTGGACGTGTTGCTTCCCGACCATTCAGACCTCAAGTCCTGACGAATACCAACCGACAGTACTAGTGAGTCAATTCTTACCAATATCACCAATTGACCTTTTGCTCGATCTGGGAGGCTCTATGCCAATCACCCAACGGGCCTGGCGCGACGCAACCGTGATCCGTGTCGACGATGTCTTCACCCATCGCAACCGCAAAGACTTTTCTTCTGCGGTCACGGCGTTTCGCGCGTCTGGCAGCCGGCATCTCATCGTCGATCTGCACGAGGCGACGTATATGGACAGCGCCGCACTGGGTCTCCTGGCCTTGACGTCCCAACAGCTCTCGGTGGAGGAGCGGAGGATCAGCCTTGTGGGTCCGCAGGGCACCGTGAAGCAGGTCTTGGAGATGGCTAATATCGATAAGATGATCGCAGTGTTTCCGACAGAGGAAGCAGCGGCTGAAGGTCGGGCCGCGTGAGTGATGGGAAGCCGATCTCGACTGGTCTGAATGAAGGAGGTACTCATGCCGATGCATACGAAAGAACGTCCCGTCCCGAATGGTGTGATTCTTGAGATGACTGGAGATCTCACCTACGCGAATCGTGAACAATTCAAAACGGCCGTGGAGACGATTCGCCAAAAGGGCTGTCGGCACCTGATTTTGAACATGGCCGACGTCCGATTTGTGGACAGTTCCGGACTCGGCATGCTGGCGCTCGTGTCCCAGAACTTCAAGTTGAGCCAAGGAAAAGTGAGCATGTTAAGGCCCCAAAGTTACGTGCGGGAAATCATGAGCCTGGCCAACATTCAGAAACTGATTCCGGTCTATGACAATGAGCAGGATGCCTTGGCCGAACAGCAGCGTGCTGCCTAGCAGGCTGCTGAGCGATCGGACAGGGCGTGCACTAGCCGATTGATACGCCGACGGTTTCTCTCATCGAGTCTCATACGATGCCGACTCCAGCCGCAGTGACAACCTCCTGCAATGCCGCCGAAGACGGTGTGCCTACCATCCTGGTCGTAGACGACGAGCCCACGGCACGGCTGGCCTTGGCGGCTCGACTGAAACGGCTCGGCTATCGGGTGATCCAGGCCGGCGACGGAAAAGCCGGGCTGGAGGCGCTTCGGCGTGAGCGGCCCAATCTGACCATCCTGGATTGGATGATGCCGGAACTGGACGGGCCGTCTTTCTGCGAACAGGTTCGGCACGATCCTGAACTCCAGACGAGTCAGATCTTGATGATGACGAGTCACGATCAGCCGGAGCAGATCGCCGAAGGCCTGGCCCGCGGCGCCGATGACTTTCTGAGCAAGGCTGCCAGCAAGTACGAAATTTCGGCTCGCGTGCAGGCCGGGATGCGTGCGGCGACGTTGGTCAGAAGGTTGAAGGATGCCAGTGAGGAGATCCGCCAGAAACAGGAGGCGCTCGAACGGGAGCTCCAGTCCGCCGCGCGCTACGTCGAAACGCTGCTCCCGGCCTCGGGGCCGGTCGTCCCCGGTGTGCAGATGGTTCGCACCTATCGGCCTTCACTCGCCTTGGGCGGCGATCTCTTCAACATCGTTCCGTGGAGCGACGACTTCTTGGGGCTGTATCTGCTGGATGCCTCGGGCCATGGTGTTTCGGCGGCGTTGCGATCATCCTCATTTGCCACCTTTCTTCGCAGAGACAGTTTGCTGCGTCATGTCGGCTCGAATGACCCCGGGGCCATCCTGACGGAAGCGAATAAGCAATTCCCTCTCACGGAAAATGGACATTACTTCACGATCGTCTTCGCGAGTCTTGATCTTCGATGCCATACCCTGTCCTACGCGACGGCCGGGCACAGCGGAGCGCTGCTTCACCGCCGATCCGGTGCAGTCTGTTGGATGGCCCAACCGAATTTACCGCTTGGATTCGATAGCTTCACAACCTACGTCACAGTAGAGCTTCCTATCACCCCGGGTGACCGTTTGTACCTGTTCAGCGACGGTCTCTACGAGGTGCCGGATCCGACCGGCGAACTCTGGGGGCAAGCGCGCTTGGATGAGACGATTCGCCGGTTCGGTGAACGACCTTTGACCGAGGTGGTGGCAGGGACCGTCGCAGAGGCGATTCGATGGCAGGGGCACGAACAGTTTCCCGATGATGTGGCGGTAATGGGTCTAGAAATAGCCGTGTGACCGCTTCGATAGGAGTGGACCCCATGGACCAAGACGCAATCTTCAGCCTGGATGAGGCGCTCGCCCGTGTCGATGATGACCCAGAGACGTTCCAGATGATGATCGAATTGTTTATGGAGCATGGTCCGAAGGACTTGGCGGATGCTCAGGCGGCTTTGGATGCCGGGAATGCAGCTGGCGTGGCGAGATCGAGCCACCGGTTGAAGGGCGCTATATTACAGTTTTGTGCCACGGCCGCCCTTCAAGCCTGCAAAGAATTGGAAGAATCGGCGAAAGTAGACGATCTGGCGCATGGGGAGCGGCTCTATGCCGCGTTGGATCGGGAAGTCCAACGTCTTCTCGTCGCACTCCATCAGGTGCGCAACAAAGGGATGGCCGCATGAATACGCTCACGACGTCCGATCATCTCCTGGTCATCGATCCCTGTCCAGACACCCAGGCGCGCATTGCCGAACAGTTGCAGGGCAGAGGGTTTTCGGTCGTTGCGGCGTCCGATCCGACCACCGCCTTGACCACGATCGACATGGCGGCACCGGACATTGTGATCACCGATTTGTTTCTTCCTGAGGCAACGGGCCTGACCTTGCTCAAAGAGTTGAAGGCTCGGCATGAACTCTGTCCTGTGATCGTCATGGCGAAGGATGCGCCCGAACCGATGATCGTCCAAGCGCTTCGGATCGGAGCCGCCGACTATCTGCACAAGCCCGTGACCGATGAAGAGCTAGCGCATGCATTGCAGCGCGCCCGGAATCTCCTGCCCGGAGACCTTGCGGATATTCCGGGACTCTGCCGATCGGAATATCGACTGATCGTCGATTCCGACCCGACCCATATCCCAGGGATGATCTCCTGGCTCATCAAGACGACGGCCTCGACCCTGTCTCCTGTTCGACGTTTGCACCTTCGCGGAGCCCTGCAAGAGCTGCTCTTTAACGCCATTGAACATGGGAATCTCGAGATCCAATACCAGGAGAAACAACAGGCCCTGATGGAAGGCCACTATGAGCAACTGCTCGCTCACCGACTCGCTCAAGCTCGGCTGAGGAATCGTCGGGTGATCTTGCATGTGCTTCACGACAAGGATGCCAACAATCTGGTGTACCGTATCACCGATGAGGGCAAGGGCTTCAAGTGGCGGAGCTTGCTCATGCGATCCCAAGAGGTCTGCGAATCGGAAGACGCGAACGGGCGTGGAATTTTCTTGGCCCGATCGTTCTTCCCCTGCTTGATGTACAACGAGCGGGGCAATGAGGTGACGATCACGGTTCCACGTGGCTGAGTGACGTGAAGAGGATGGTGCGGTTCGGCAAAGCCTGCTAGAGAATCCGCAGGTATTCGACGGTACTCTCGTTCTTGCCGGCATCTCGCTTCAGGATGGCCAATGCGGTTTTGGTCGTTTCATTCACGGTGACGGCGAGGCGCGCGGAGAAATAGTCCGATTTGATATCATAGTCGCTTCTCAGTGTCCGACCGATCTCTTGAAAGCTCCCGACTCGATCGAGTTCCACTTTCGTCTTGTAGGGGCGTCCTTGGACAATCTCCATCGCGACGGTTTGGGTGACGCTCGGATCCAGACTTTGGAGGACGATGGGATCAGCGGTGTTGATGTTCATCGGCGCTCCCCCCTCTTGCGGGAAGACCGTCACGTAAGGGGAGATCCGCTCGATGATCTCCGTCGTGAAGCCCTTGATGAGCCGGAGATCTCCCAGTCCAGGTAACGGACTATTCGCGGACCGATAGGGAGGCCTCAGCGATTGGTAGTAGAGGCTCTCGGCACCGGCCGGCTGAGGCACTTCGTCCTGATCCATCCAATCGATGAGGGCATCGACCAGGTTTGGGCTGACCCTGAGCAATTCGAACAATCGCTTGGCTCGAAGGATCCTCTTCTTCTGTTCAATGTCGCCTCCCGAAGTCGACGCGAGGTCGTTCAGGTTGAATTTCCCCGTCTCATCTTGGATCTGAGCGGTCAGGAACCCGTCCCCGATCGCGTAATTCTTGATCGGCATGGCCCAGATATCGGTCGGCCCATCGTATTTCTGACCCGTCATCCTTTCACGCAAGAGATCCTGCTGCAGCACGGCTCGCGCAGCCTGCACGGCGGCTCGGGTCAGCATCCCCGTCTTATAGTCATCCCGAAAGGCGGCGGCGGCTCGATATTCCCGGCGTGCTTCCGCATCGAACTCAAGGATAAGAGCTGTGAGGATCGTCAGTACCAAAAGCGCCAAGAGCAGCGCGACGCCTCGTTCGTCAGCTTTTGGCATAACTCAATACCCGAACGGTCGCGTCGATATTGACCGGATTATCGAATTTCGGGCGGATCTGCAGGTGGCGAACGTGAAGATCATACGGGGCTTGATCGATGGCCACGAGTAATGCCAACAAGTCCGGCAATTGAATGCCGTCCAAACGGAGATCGACGGCCGTTTCCTCGTAGCCTTGCGCCAGCGATTGTACTTGTGGCTGCATGCTGGTGATGCGCTCGCGTACATGGGCGGTGGTAGCCGCTTCCTCCATGAACGTCAGCAGGGAGAAATGGCTGTCGGCTCCCGGCATGCGGCTTTCGGTCATGGCCAAGCGGTCCCGTTTGGCGAGATATGCTTGGCCGAGCACCGCCAGTTCGGCCAGGTCTTTCTGCTTCCGAACCTCCTGGCGCTCGAGGCGATCAAGAATGTCCAGCAGGGGGTCGACGATCAGGACAAAGAGAAGGCTGAGTCCAATCACGATTCCACCTGCCAGGACGAGGGTACGCTCACGCTGCGACATCTGGCGCCATCGTTCCCGGAAGCTCTGTGTCATGACTTCTCCACCGTGACGGTGATTCGAAACACAACTTGGTTGGGACCTGCGCCCACGCGAGTTTCCGTCACGGCGACATCTTTCAATTGGGGGCTCGAGGCGAAGGTTTGCTTGAGTCGCTCCACAGCGTCGAAGGAGGTCGTCTCACCTTCCATGAGGATGGCCGCTCCGTCTACGGTCAGCTCGCGCACCTTGACCGTCGTTCCAGGCGGGAGTTGTTTCACGAACGTCGAGAGGGTGTGCAGTACTTTGCCCTCCGCGGTATCGATGACACCGAGTGCTTTGTCCAGGACTCCGATGCGGTACTGGGCTTGATCGAGCTCTTCTCCTGGAGCGGCACCCGGTCCAAAGAATTGCTCGTACTGGCTGTGCAGCGCCGTTTTAAGCCGAGCGACCCGCTGGTCGTGCAGCATAAAGTGAATCGAGAAATCCACGATCGCCAGGAAGGCAATGACCAGACCAGCGGCGATGGCCAGGCGACGGTCTTGTTTGGTCGTGGCGCTGTCAGGTGAAGCTGCGTCGGTGACACCTTTGAGATCGAGCGCGAGCTCCATGGGTGTCGACTTGAATCGCCATCGCGGTCGGATGATCTTGGGGTGAATCGCCAGGCCGAATGCAATGGAGAACGCTCGGGGGGTATCGGCGCCGAATCCCTGCCGAGGTCCGACCGGATAGAGTCCCAATTGTCGGGAGACATAGCCGCCGACTTCTTGTAGTTTTGCTCCCCCTCCGCATACCCAACAGTGGGTCAAGCGGCTGTGCTCGTTTCCCAGATGGGCCTGCAAGGTGATGCGGAGTTCTTTCAGGATCGGCTCCAACAGACCGTTCACTTGATCCACGGCCATCGTGCGCTTCCGACGTTCTGCGTCGGCGAAACTACAAGCGTGCCGGACGGCCAAGGCATGCGTCAGATGGTTGCCGCCCCAGAGAATCGTTCGGAGGACGAGGGGACGTCCTCCCTGCACAAGGCAAAGTGTCGTCTTCGATGCCCCGATGTCGATGATGGCCAGGTCTTGCGGGACGGCCGCCCCTTCTGCCTGCAGATATTGAGTCACGGAGAAGAGGGCCATTGCGTCGACATTGATCGCCGAGGGTTCCACATCGGCTTGGGCCAGAAACTGGAGATGTTCCGCGATCTTGTCCCTCGGCGCGGCTGTGACGAGGACCTCCGAACCCTTGCTTTCGCGGATCGTGCCTTCCGCCGTGTGTCCTGGTGGCAACACCAGGCTTCCGACTGCAAGGTCTTCGAGCGACATCGGGACGAGATTCTCGACCTCAAAGGGGACGACCTGGGCGAGCTTGTTCGAATCCTTGAAGGGAAAGGAGAGGGTTCTGACGAACAGGTCTTGGCAAGGGATCGCAGTCACCAACCGGTCTGTGGCATAGAGCCCATTTTGCCAGAGGAATCCACGCAGCGATTTCACACGTCGCGCCGGCTCGAGATCCTCGGGGCGGGAAAACGGCATGGGATGTTGGAAGTAGTCGATCGTTTCGCGCCCGCTCAGGCGGCGCCGGAAACGCACGGCCTTCAAGCCCGTCTGTCCGATGTCCAGCCCGACACATTCGTTTACGATGGCCATGAATCCGGCTTCCGTAGGTGTTTCGTGTTTCCCGTTTCTGGGTTCACGTGCGCGTGAATGGCATCAGAATAAACTGAAACTTGCAGCATGAAGCTCCAACCAGACCTCTCACCCCGTACTTTACAATGCAATCCTAGGCTGTGCCAAGGTTCCAACGATCTTGACGGTCATGGGCGTTCCCGGAGGGGGCGAGGGAAGGCCCAATGTTCCGGATTTTGAAGCAAATCCAGGGCCGGGGATGACTGTCACCGTGAGGTTCAACTGGCTCTGTTGCATCGGTTGCTGGAGGGTGATGTGTCCTTCGCCCGAGAATGAGCCATCGATGCCGTCGCCCTTCATCTGCGTCACGTCGCAGCGGAGATCTCGGCATGCGAGTCCCGCCGATATCTTGGTGAATGTGAGCGACAGGGTCCGTCCGTTTCCGAGGCGAATCTGATCGATCACCAGATCCGTCGCTTCGGCCGTCCACATTCCTTCGCCCTTCATCGTGGCGAGGGTTGTCTGGCCGGATTCGACTCGGTGGGAGAAATCTCCGCTGAGCGTGCCGTGCGTGACGTAGCGGCGGAGAATTTTGGAAAGGTCCACTTGTTGAACCTGCCCCTTGATCGTGAGGGGTCCTGCCAAGGAAAGAGATGATGCGGTGACGGTGCCTTTGGCGAGACCAGTGGGCGAAGCGGCATCGTTCACTTTCGCGATGACATCGAGTCCAAGCGTGCCGCCCAATGCTTTCATGACTCCGAGCTTGGCCTGCAGCACCGCTAGTTGAATAGGGGTCCAGTTCGGTTGCGATAAGGTGACGTTCCGCCATTCAAGGCCTAACGGGAACCCCACGGTCCAATCGGCGACCCGGACTTCCATGCCGGTGGCTCGCGTGAGTTCCGCAACCACCCGCGCCTGGAGCATGCCGTACGGAAAGGTGGCCAGCAGGCACAACACCAAGATGGTGACTCCCGCCACCGTCCAAGCCAGGATCCCTCGCCATGCCTCAGGCCATTTGATGGTCATGATGTGCCGATCGTCACCCATTCCCGCACCGTCCATGGGGCGGCGTCGGGGTATTGAAACGTCACTTCAATCAATAAGGCCTTGGGGATCTTGGGGACGGCCGGCCATTCGTCGATCCAGATCCGGTTTTGATCGTCGTAGTATCTGATGTTGAAGGCCTGGACACGATCGGCCAGTTCCATCTGATCCAACGACTCATTGGTATCGGTCAGCGTATAGAGATTCCTGCGGACGAACCGAATCAGCCGATCACGTTCACGCGTGTAGACTACGCGAACGGTCTCGCTTTCCTTGGCGGCCGACGTGCTTAATTCTTGACTCATCGCGAGGAAAGCCAGGATGTCGGCCGGTTGCCCGTCTTGTGTCCCGTTCGTTCCCACCCAAGGGTACATGGTATTGCGTTTGCTGAGGGAAATTTCCTCGGCCATGAGACGCAAGATTCTTCTGATCGCTTGTTCCTTCGCCGCATGCTCTCGTCCGGCTTCCACGGCGTTCGTCGTCATGACGAGCGACCCAAAGACCATGGCGCCGATCATGCCCAGCAAGGCCACGGCGACCAAGACCTCGACGAGCGTGAAGCCCGCTTCGGATCTAGAAAGTGAGACGGCCGGCGAAGACATAGGTGCTGACCTCTACCGCTTCTTCCAGTTCTCCCCGCAGCCACGATACCTTGATCCGAATCTCTCGAATCAGCTCCAGCGGGGTGGGTGCGATCGTACGCTTCCATTTGTATCCGACCGCTCTCGGGACCGCCTGCATGGTGGCTTGTGCTCCAAGCGGGACGCTCGGAAAATCTCCGGTGCTTTCCCCGATGGCATACTGCCCTGAGAGCTCGGTTTCCAGGAGTTTCTCTTGGGCCAACAGCGTGGCGGCGGTCAGTTCGGACGCTCTCTCCTGGAGCTCTAGGTCGAAATTTCTGAGGCCAAGGAGGATCGGGAGTGCGATGGCCAGCAAGGCGATAGCCAGCAGCACTTCGAGCAACGTGAATCCGCCTTCATCGGACTTGGTTCGGTGTCTATCTCGGTCCATCGCGATCTACTGTTGAGTCGGGAACAATCCTCTCGTCGGCGCTCCTGCTCCTGCCTGTGTGGTGGCTTTCAACAGAATTTTTACGCGGTCGGGAATGAAACGGTTTGGAGGAGGATCAAGTCGTTCGTCACTCACTCGAATTCCTCCCGTCAAAGAATCGACCGCCAGCCCCAAGAGATTATTCTTCGCATCCATCAGGTACATCGTGACCGGCTCGATCCGCCCGTTGGCAAAGAAGGATACATCGACTCGTCCGGAAAGATGTTTGTCTTGTCCGACGGATATTTCCGTGAATCGAATCGATTCAGGCAGCGAACGAGGTGTCTTCCAGCCGGGATCAAGCGGGAGCCGTTCTTCCTTGCCCTCCACCAACATCATCCAGTAGGTTCCCTGATCCAAATCAAGGTAGAGCTTCAGGGGTTGTTGGCTTGTGGCCGCCAGTCCCTGAAAGGTTCGAAGGACACCGACGAGCTTCCGTCCAGTGGAGCTCAGGTCCTCCTCGAGACTGATCCGCGGGAGGACGACCACCACGACCACGGTCAGGAGAAACAGGACGATCAGCATTTCCAGGATGGTGAAGCCTGCTGAAGAGGGTAAGGGATAAGGGCTAAGGCGCAAGGCGTGGGGGGGGGACGTCCATCGCGCTTGACCCGAATGCCCGATGCCCGATGTCCGGTAGCCGGTGACCATTGACCATTGACTTCCTATTCTTTGTCGAGGTTCCAATTGGTGATATCGGCGTTCACCCCTTCACCGCCGACCTCGCCGTCCGTCCCAAGGGAGGTAATTTCATACTCCACTTTGTAATCTCCTTTTTGGACCGGGCTGAGATACTTATACGGATTGCCCCAGGGATCTTCAGGAAGCTTCGGGAGGTACCCTCCGATTTTCCATTTCTTCGGGATGACGCCGACGGAGGGCTTTTCGATGAGCGCCTTGAGGCCCTGTTCCGTCGTGGGATAGACGCCGTTATCGAGTTTGTAGAGTTGCAGCGCCCCCTCGATATTTCGAATCTGGACTTTGGCCGCCGTGCGTTTGGCATCATCCGTCCTGCCCATGATGCGTGGGACGACCAGGGCCGCGAGAATGGCCAAGATGGCCACGACGACCATGATCTCGATGAATGTAAAGCCGGCGGAATGTCCAGAAGCTCGCTGTACAAGGCACGCGACGGTGCGGTGAAAGAAGGTCCGTTCGCCGGCCGGCATCGTCTGCTTGTTCCGGTTGTCCGAATCAGTCATCATCAGTCCCCCTTTGTCTCGTTCAATGTGTCGGCTCCTACGCGGTGTATCGACTGATTTATCGAATCATCTGACCCATTTCAAAGATGGGCAAGAGAATCGCGACGACGATAAAGAGGACGATGGTGCCCATAGCAAGAATCATGATGGGCTCCATGAGCGAGGTCAAGCGGGCGATGACCCGTTCCACTTCGCCGTCGTAGATTTGGCTCACCCGGCGCAACATCTCCTCCATTTCACCGCTCTTTTCACCGACGGCGATCATGTGGGTGACCAGGGCCGGAAATTCGCCGCTCCGTTTTAAAGGATCGGCGATCGTCTCGCCCTCGCGGATGTTCTGCCGTGCCGCTTCGACCGTTTCTTCAAGCACCTGATTGTTCATGACGCGCTTCGAGACATCCATCGCGTCGAGCAGTTGAACCCCGCTGGCCAACATCGTGGCCAGGGTGCTGGTGAGTCGTGAAATCGACACCATCCGTGCGACGTCTCCGATCAATGGAAGTTTCAGGATCATTCGGTCCGCCATCATGCGACCGGCTCCGGTCCGGATGAATCGACGGATCACGTAGAGACTTCCGAGCACGAGCCCGGCCAACACCATCCAGTAGTCGGCAAAGAACTGGCTGATCGACATCAAGGCGACCGTCGGCCATGGCAATGCTTGTTTCTGTTGCGCGAACACGAGCGTAATCTTAGGGACAACAAACGTAATGAGGAAAAAGAGGATCGCCGACCCGATCGCGAGCATGATGATGGGGTAGAGCATTGCATTAGTGACCCTGTTCCTCAGGGCCAGTTGTTTCTCCAAGAACTCTGTGAGTCGGAACAGAATCTGATCCAACGCTCCACTGGCCTCGCCGGCCCGTACCATGTGAACATAGATCGGAGAAAAATCCTTTTCGTATGTCTCCAAGACGGCACTCAATGCTTTCCCCCCCCGGATTTGTTCCCGAATATCGGCCAGGAGTGCCTTGATGGGTTTCTTCTCGGCTTGGTCCACCAAGACGCCGAGGGCTTCGACCAACGGAAGCCCAGCCACGAGCAGTGTCGCAAACTGCCTGGTCATGAGAGCCAGGTCGGTTGAGGTGAGGGTGGCCGATCGGCCGATGGATCGCTCGGCGCGGCTGCGGGTTGTTTCTTGCGATCGACTCGGGGCCTGGCCCTGCTCGACGACATCGGTGGGATAGACGCCCTCTTTCCTCAGTTTGAGTCGGGCGACTTTGACGTTCTCCGCATCGATGATCCCGGTCGCGGTTCCACCGTCGCTCCGGTAGCCCTGGTATTGATAGACCGGCATGTTCAGCAGACTCCGGACGCATCAGACTTGGCCGACCGGCGCCGGACAGTCCACGATCGAATCGCGTGGGGCAAGCGGTCAGCGCATCGGTGCCACATTATTCGACGTCGATTTCCTGTTGAGTGATCCGCATGACTTCTTCCAGCGTGGTCTGGCCTTGGAGGACTCGTTCGGCACCCTCCTGTTTCAACGTCACCATGCCGTTGGTGATCGCTGCTTGTTTGATGGCGGTCGAGTCGGCTTTGCTTCCGATGAGCCGCCGGATTTCGTCGTTGAGCACCATGAGCTCAAAAATACCGGTGCGCCCGCGATAGCCGGTCTGGGAACAGGCGGCACACCCCGCTCCTCGATAGAGCGTCACGTTGGAACCAGGCGCGACGTCCAAGCGACTGAGTTCTTCCTCGCTCGGGCGATAGGGACGCTTGCAGTCCGGACAGATTCTTCTGAGCAGCCGTTGGGCCAGGACGGCGACGACGGATGAAGCCACCAGAAAAGGCTCGATTCCCATATCGATCAGACGGGTGGCGGCGCTCGCCGCGTCGTTCGTATGCAGGGTAGAAAATACCAGATGTCCGGTGAGAGAGGCGTGAATGGCGATCTCCGCCGTTTCTCGGTCGCGAATCTCGCCGATCATGATGACGTCAGGGTCTTGCCGGAGAATCGAGCGCAGTCCGGCGGCAAACGACAAATTGATTTTTGGGTTCACTTGCATCTGTCCAATGCCGAGTAGCTGGTATTCCACGGGATCTTCGACGGTGATGATGTTTTTATCCGGCGCATTGATATGGCTCAATGCGGCATACAGAGTCGTGGTTTTGCCGCTTCCCGTTGGGCCGGTGACCAGAATAATCCCGTGAGCCAGTTGGATCAGCTGATGAATCACGGCGAGTCGCTCTTTCGAGAAGCCCATTTCCGAGAGATTCAGGAGCCGATTTTCTTTCTCCAGCAACCGCAACACGACCCGCTCGCCATGTGAGGTGGGTAACACGGAGACCCGAAGATCGACGTCTTTCCCAGATGTTCGAATGGCGAACCGGCCGTCTTGCGGTAAACGCTTCTCGGCAATGTTGAGGCCGGCCATGATTTTCAATCGTGCGATAATACTGGCTTGCAAATGTTTGGGCGGCGTGAGGACCGGATAGAGCACGCCGTCGATACGATACCGGACCACCAGTCCCCGCTCGAACGATTCGAAGTGGATGTCGCTGGCCCGTTGCCGAACCGCCTGAAACAGCACCGAGTTGACCAATCGAATGATCGGAGCTTCATCGGTAGCATCCAGCAAGTCTTGTGGCTCATCGAGTTCATGTGCGAGCTGATCGAGACTCTGGTTTGCTGCGATGTCTTCCATCACCTGTTCCGCGCCGGCCGGGTTGGCGATTTTGTCGTAGGCTTGGTTCAAGCAGGCCAGCAGCATGACGCTGGTGGTCAACACTGGTTTGATCGGTTTGCCCAACAGCAAGCGAAGATCGTCAAGCGCGACGGTTTCCAGAGGATCGGTCGATGCAGTCAGAATAGCCCCTTCCTCGTATCGAAGCGGCAAGACATGGTATCGTCGACAAAACGCGATGGGTACCTTCTTGATCAACTCGTGGTCCACATGGGTGGTATCGAGATGGGGCATCCAGGACATGTCAAATTGCTGAGCGAGAGCCTCCAGCAATTGCTCTTCCCGTAGTAAGCGCAAGTGCAACAGGACCTCTCCCAGCAGGCCGCCTTTCTCCTGCTGGTAGGCCAAAGCCTCCTCAAGTTTTGCATCCAAGAGATTGAACTTTTCTCCGAGAATTTGTCCCAACAGAGGGCGACGAACACTAGGACTAGGATTGGACTGGTCGTTGTCGAGTCGTTCGGACAATTTGCCCTGACCTCTCATGAATAGAGACGAGCACCATCCATAATAGGTCGTCTCTCGAGTACACTTCCATCTCCGTCGTAAAGATACTCTCCCTTCCGACAGCCTGGCAAGAACACCTCGAATTCCTTATATGAAATCCGCATCGGGCGTTACAGCCTACACGAGACTCCTCCGTCTCGGATGGCTCTAGCAGGCTGAGGCCGATTCATCCATCAATGGAGCAGGTGAGTAGGTTGGACAATCGTCAAAGCTCAGAACGGCAGGGGGATCATAGAATCGAATACCGCGCCGACCTCTGGCTTAGCGCAGCTCGTACGTGATCGTTGATCGCTGATTGTTCCGGAGCACATCGAGCTTGACGATCTGCTCATTCTTCAGTTGTTGCAGTAAATTCAACATAGTACCAGGATCGCGAATGTCGACTCCGTTGACGCGCTGCAACACATCTCCTGTCTGTACTCCGATTTTTTCGTAAAAACTGGTCGGGGCGATGTAGTCCAGGCGAAACCCGTTGATGGCTCCGTTCACCGTATGAGGCGCGGCTCTGGCTTGGGATAAGAGTTTCGGCAGATCGCTCATAGCCTGCTCCACCTCACGGCGGTCGATGACTTTTCGTAAAGGAACGCCCCCTGTCTGCGCCTGGACGGCTGAGGGCACGGTACCAGAGGAACCGCCGGGAATCGCTGGGTGATCCAACAGTGCCAGCTCTAATAATTCCTCCAGATTGCCTTGGCGGACCAGAATGCCGTTCCGCCGGATCTCGCTCACCTCTCCCAGGTCGAGAACCTGGTCATGGACGTGATACAACATCTGTTGTTTGGAGGCCAGTTCCTCGACGATCGCAAACACGCCGCGTTGATCGCCAAGCACGACGCCGATCAAGCGAATCCTGGCCGCCAAGCCAAGCGAAGCGCGAACCGGGGCGCCGGAGGGTCCTCTCCCATCAGAGTTCGTGAGTCCACCCTGAGGGGCAGGGGGGAGGAGGAAGAGGCCACTGGAACGCACATCCTCCGTTGCCTGGGTCGGCGAATAGGAGGCACGCATCGAGGTTCCCGTCGATCGCTCGTTCCCGGAACCCACCGGATGCGAGGGGATCACATACAACGCTTCGGCGACAAAGGCATTGATGGAGTGGGCGATCAGGAGTCCGCACACAACCATGCAGACGAGTATGCCGATACGGCGCATGTGTTGATGAGGGATGGCTGCCACTGTATTGCCTCCAATCTCTGCTCGTCCTGCATAGTACCCGGTC
>JARFPM010000143.1 GCA_030444405.1 Nitrospira sp. | reverse complement strand
CGCGGAAGAAATGGCGAGAAGAGAACGCGACTCCATCGCTGAATTCCTGAAGATCTGGTATTCCGAAAGCACGTGGAAGAAGGTTCAGGAAATCAAGATACGTGGCTGAGGCTGCCTGGGACCCTTCGCGGGAAAGACCAGGGACATCGAGAGGACCACAGGATTCATTTCGGTATCCTACGTGGAAATGGCGAGTGAATGCAAGGAGGCTTCATGGAGCGATCCTTCGTTGAGGAGAATGCTCGGGAGCGTGAAAGACTGCGAACTCTCGTCGGACGGTTGACAGACGAAGAATTAGGCTTACCTATGGGGACTCACTGGACGATCGCAGTTGCTCTTGCACATCTAGCGTTTTGGGATCAACGATCGCTTGTCTTGATGCGGAAATGGAAAGATAGCGGAGTTGTTGAACCATCACCAATCGATGTCGATGTTACCAATGATTCACTCCTTCCGCTGTGGATTTTATTGGAACCGCGAAAAGCCGCTAACCTTGCGGTTTCATGTGCTGAATCAATAGATCGAGCACTCGAAGAGGCTTCCTCAGAGATCATTGCTCAAATCGAAAGACTTGGAGATAAATTTAGACTTTATCGTTCTATCCACCGCAAGCTGCATCTGGATCAAATAGAAGAGCTTCTGAAAGAGAGGGAGCCGAGGTAAGCCAGGGCTGGAGCTGACGCCAAGCGATGTCCGAGGCATCCGTACAAAGTCCCCTCCGCGGGGGCGGCTCGACCTCGTGTTACGCATATCGAAGGCAAACTCCTATGGAACCAGTAGACCACTCCACATATGGTCCCTTCTTGAATCCTGGAGCCGCCGCCCCGGCCCCAAGATGTTGCGGTGGTGGCAAGCGTTGTGACCCAACCCCAGATTCTGTGGTATCGTCGACAAACGGAAGCCGGCGCCGACGATGAAAGGTGAACACTCTACCGGCGCGCTCGGCGTTTAGTTATCTCGTCAACACTGCCGTTGACTCGTCGAGTCGACACAATGCTCATGGGTCGTCTACATGACTTGTAGGATTGCCGGGAAAATAGTACCCTTTTGCTCGACCAAGCGTTGGTCAAAATTTCTCAACTCGTCCGACTCATTATCTATAGCTCGGCATACTCCACCAAAAGACTGGCTTCCGAATCGTTTTAGGTCGCGGTAGACCCCCACCCTGCGGGTGGGGTCATGCGGGACAGGCTACACCGACCCCCCATGGGAATGGCCGAAGGCGATTTCATTGCTAATGCCAACACGTGCTTGCAGCATGGTCGAGAACAGGGCGATGTGTGGGGCAGATTCTGTTGGGTAACACTGGAGCTATCGCACCATCACCAAGCGCCGCCAGAGTTACTCCCACGTATGCACGAAACCCAGCGACGGCGCCGCCCGGGCCACCGCTCGAAGGGCTGCGCTGGATGCCCCCCTATGGCGGTTGGAGGAAGCTGTACCGTGCGGGTGCGGATTCTTTACGGTTTCTCCGAGAATGATCGTTTTCAGGCGCAAATTTTCTGTATGCGCTTGAAACAAGGCCAATCTTGCTTAGCCCACTTCGTCATTGACCCCCTCAGTAATTAGGGGCATATTCTCTCAAAACGTCCTCGTGCGAATACCCAAGCGAACCAACCAAAGAGGTTGCCGTTGCTCGTAGATCGCAGGGACGCCTACGGGCCGCAAGCCCCTTGCCTAAAATGACTTTTGCACCCTCACAGGAGGATACCTTGCGCCATCGTTTGAGAATGTTCGTCGCCCTGGTAGTGCTGGTTTGGGTGCTGGCTCTCATGCTCATGACCGCGTGCTCCGCCGTCGACTTGACAAGTGCTCTTGCGAAGACAGGTGTCGCTGCCAATGATAAAGCCCTGCTGACGCTTGATGGCAAGCCGCCACTGATAATCGGGCATCGCGGCGCTTCGGGTTATCTGCCCGAGCACACGCTCGAGGCTTATCAGCTGGCGATTACTCAGGGCGCCGAGGTCATCGAGCCCGACCTTATTTCAAGCAAGGACGGAGTGTTGATCGCACGCCATGACCCAAACCTCATCACTAGCACCGACGTGGCCTCCAGGCCCGAATTTGCTGGCCGCAAGCGTGTGGATTGGCCGGTGGATGGGGAGAAGCAAACAGGCTGGTTCGCACACGACTTTACCCTAGCAGAGATCAAGACGCTGGGAAGCGTGATCACGGACCCTGAGCGTCCTCAACAGAACAACGGCAAGTTCAGGGTCGCGAAGCTGCAGGAGATTATCGACCTGGTCAAAACGCAGAGCGCGAAACTTGGCCGCACTGTCCTCGTCTACCCTGAGACCAAGAACCCCAGCTATCACCGCGACCTAGGCCTTCCGCTGGAAGACAAGCTGATCGCCGCGCTCAACGCGGTTGGGTGGAATAGCCGGTCCGCGCCTGTGTTTGTGCAGAGCTTCGAGCCGGGCAGCTTGAAAGAGATGCGCAGCAAGGGGTTGAAGACGCGTATGGTGCAACTCGTTGACGGCGATGACATCGACTTGAAGACCGGCAAGATCACCTATGCGATTCCCTTCGACCGGCCCTATGACTGGCGCAAGTCCGGCGATGCACGCCTGTTTGCCGACATGGTTATGCCAGCGGGCTTGGCCGAGATCAGGACCTATGCCGACGGCATCGGCGTCTGGAAGCCATATATCGTGCCAGTGAAGGGCCACATCGATGCGGCTGGACAACTAGTCGACGTCGACGGCGATGGCCAGGTGGACCTGCGCGACGCCACGACGCAGCCACCGACGGCACTGGTGGCCGAAGCTCACAGGCAGGGGTTATTCGTGCACGTTTTTACGTTCCGCAATGAGAAGCGGCGTCTGGCTTCCAGTTATCGGGGTGATCCGCAGGCCGAGTACTTGCAGTTCTTCCGGCTGGGCGTGGACGGCGTGTTCAGCGAGTTTCCGGACACAGCTGTGATGGCACGTGCCATCTATCTGCGCGAGGGTGGGTGCTGACCCAGCTATCGAGCTGATCTGATGTGAGCGGGAAAATCTGCTTGAATTTGGCTGAGAATTTGACCTTTGATTTGCGGAGGAAGTCCACCTATATCGTTATTCTATAAACTCCTATAGAACTGGTAGGAGAGTTTACCTTTGGTCAATTCGACAATCTGCTCGTGGAGGAGCCACCCCCAACATGTAGCGCCGCACTGCAGCTGAGCTATTCATTCTTGAGCGGCGGATTCACGGCTACGCTTTCTTTCTAGCTTCAAAGCGGTCCTAGAATCGAAGATCTCACCTCGGCCTATGCTAGTCCCCCCCTTCCTGCCGGCCTTCTTGTCTGCCAAGTATTTTCTGAGCGAGTCGGCCACGAGGTCTTGAATCGTCCTCCCTTCCCCAAGTGCTCTGACCCTAGCCCTACGCCACAGTTTCGGGTCAATCCGGATCGACTTCGTTACTTTCTCCACATTATCCCTCTTGTTAGGTGTCTCTTGTGCCAGAGCAGAAAAGACTGTAAATCTTCTCAAGGAGGGTACCCCCATCGCACACTACCGGACTACCCCATGGTCGGTGCCTTCCTCGAAGCCAGCTTCCTCCACTCCTGCGAGCACGGCATCGACGTGCCGGTGGTCGATGGGGATGCCCTCGGCGATAATCGATTGGTCATCGACGTTCGCATCAGGCCATTTCTTCGTCTCGGTCGTCAAAGGCCTAACGAGAAAGACGCTAGGTCTCATATCCGCCCTTTTACCCCGCCCCTCACGGAGTCGGGTCTCTCCTTGCCTCACCCCAAAATCAACGCCCTCCCGAAAGAAGGCGTCTCTCGATCATTCCGCACCAGTAGACCGCGCCTTTCTTGGCAATCCAGATGACTCCCCTCATCTGCTTCGCGGCCATTACCGATCACCTCCCGTCGGAGCGTCGATATTCCTCCGCTTTGCCCTTCTCATCGATGAGGATCATGGTATCCCCCTTGAATTTCACCGTCCTCGTCTCACTCACCCTGAAAAACTGTAAGAATTGTAGGTTAAGCTTGAGGCTCCCCTCCCGTGTGACTTGGTAAGTGCCGGCGATACTTGCAGCCCTGTTGGTAAGCACGT
>JARFPM010000072.1 GCA_030444405.1 Nitrospira sp. | reverse complement strand
TATAGGCTGCGGGATTGACGATCAGGTCTGGCCTGACTGACCGTACCAGAGCAGAGATCGCAGAGACATTGGCCAAATCACAGTCCGCGTAATCCACGGCATGGATTTCCCCCAAGGGAGCCAGTGCACGCTGGAGCTCAAAACCGACCTGGCCCTGCTTGCCGGTTAACAGTATCTTCATCGCGCTTAGGTGCCGTATTGCTTGTCGATCCAGTGACGATAGGCACCGCTAGTAACGTTGGTAACCCAGCTCTGGTTCTCGAGGTACCAGACCACCGTCTTGCGGAGACCTGTTTCAAAGGTCTCTTGAGGCTTCCAGCCCAGTTCTCGTTCAAGCTTACTCGCATCAATCGCATAGCGACGGTCGTGACCTGGACGATCTTTGACGAAGGTGATCAGGGAACGGTAAGTGGTAAGTGGCAAGTGGCATGTCGCTGGTGGAGCAAGTTTATCCAGAATATCGCAGAGAGTATGGACAACGTCGAGGTTGGTCTTTTCATTCTTGCCACCGACATTATACGTTTCGCCAACACGCCCTCCTTCAAGCACCAGGCGGATCGCACGACAGTGGTCCTTGACGTAGAGCCAGTCTCGTCTTTGCCGGCCGTCGCCGTAAATGGGGAGTGGTTTGCCTGCCAACGCATTGAGGATGCAGAGCGGAATAAGTTTTTCCGGAAAGTGGTACGGGCCATAGTTATTGGAACAGTTGGTTGTGAGCACCGGTAGGCCATAGGTGTGGTGGTACGCACGCACGAGGTGGTCACTGGCAGCTTTGCTGGCCGAATAGGGACTATTGGGTTCATACCGATTCGTTTCGCTGAAGGCCGGGTCATTTTTCCCCAACGAACCATAGACCTCATCGGTGGATACGTGCAGAAAACGGAAGCCCTGCTGGAACAGCCCCACCAACTTCTCCCAATAGCCGCGCACGGATTCCAGCAGATGAAACGTACCGACAATGTTGGTTTGGATGAACTCTTCTGGTCCGTGGATGGAACGGTCCACGTGGCTTTCGGCAGCGAAATTGATGATGGCCCGGGGACGGTGTTCGGACAGCAGTCGGTCGAGTAGTACGGTGTCGCCGATATCCCCACGCACAAAGATATGCCGGGGGTCATGACGCGTACTCACGAGATTTTCAAGATTCCCAGCGTAGGTCAGCTTGTCGAGATTGATGATGAGCTCATCATGATGCGCCAGCCAATCAAGGACAAAGTTGGAACCGATAAACCCGGCTCCGCCGGTAACCATGATACTCATGTGACTTTCGACCTACTCATGTATTGAATCTCAACGATGCGCGCACGGCGTTTGTGCACTTTCTTCACACCTGATCACGATACCTGGTGGGGCAACGTCGGATGAAAACTTGGAACCAGCCGCTTGAGATCCTGGAGCAGTTCTTCTGCATCCTTTTTGGGGAGATTCGCCTGTAACGACTCAAGCCACTCCCCCAGCTCTCCGACGGGAACAGGTGCACCGACGGCTCGATGGATTTTGGGATGGTCGGTCGGCTCAACCTGCTCGCTTTCCTCAAATAGTTCTTCATACAACTTTTCTCCAGGCCGTAGCCCAGTAAACTCGATGCGAATATCCTTGTCTGGCACAAGGCCGGCCAGCACGATCATGTTTCTGGCCAGGTCGGCGACCTTAATCTGTTCACCCATGTCGAGGACAAACACTTCTCCCCCCCTTCCCATTACGCTTGCTTGGAGCACCAGTTGTACGGCTTCTGGAATCGTCATAAAAAAGCGTTTGATTTTCGGGTGCGTGACCGTCACCGGGCCACCATTTCGGATCTGTTCGTAGAACAACGGCACCACGCTCCCGTTGCTGCCCAACACGTTGCCGAACCGGACGACCGTAAACCTGGTGAATCCAGCGCCGTTGAACTCCTGCATCAAGTGTTCTGCAATCCGCTTGGTCACCCCCATGATGCTGGATGGATTGACGGCCTTGTCCGTGGATATCAGAACAAATCGGTCGACATTTGCCTTTGAAGCCGCTTCAGCAACCACTTGCGTTCCCAAGACATTATTGCGAATTGCCTCCTTCGGGTTCAATTCCATGAGTGGAACATGTTTATGCGCCGCGGCATGAAAGACGATATCGGGACGAGTCTGTTGGAACACCTCCGACACGCGGTCAGGCACCGTAACATCTCCAATAAGAGGGTGAATGTTCACGGCGGGGAACGTCCTCCTCAACTCGAGCATGAGAGAATGGAGCGCATTTTCGTAGCGCTCGAACAGGACTAGTGACTGAGGGTTGTGCTGGGCAATTTGCCGACATAACTCCGATCCGATAGAGCCGCCAGCTCCGGTGACCAGCACTACCTTTTCCGAGACGAAGGGGTAGAGTTCCTGGGAATCAGTCTGGACCGGCTCCCGTTGCAGCAGATCGTCCAGGCTCATAGGCCGTACTTGGTGCAAAGAGACGGGATCACCCAATAGTTGTTTGACGTTGGGCAATGTTTTGATCGGGACCGTGCAGCCCTCTGAAGCCGCCAGAATTTTTTGCTTCACCATAGTGGGGGCCGAGGGAATGGCTACGATGATCTCATGCACCTTCAGTCGTTCTGCAACCTCCTTCGTATCCGCAATCGTCCCTACGACAGGTATGCCATGAATCGTCATCTTGCGCTTGACCGGATCATCGTCCACAAACCCTACCGGGCAGCTGTTATAGTTCGCATCGGACAAGATGTCCCTCACCAGCAGTTCGCCCGCATGTCCGGCTCCGACGATGAGCACACGACGTGCGTCCGGCTCGACAACCTGGAGCCATTCCCGTAATCCCCGCACTGCCAATCGAATACCCCCCAAATACAGTCCGGTCAACAGACCGGTCAGAACGATTACCGATCGAGGATATTGTGTAATGCCGCCAAGAACATGGATGACTCCGTAGAGGACCGCTCCACCGGTCAGAGAGGCCGAGAGGATCTTGCCCAAATCATAAAGACCGACATATCTCCAGAGCCCGCGTTGAATCCCGAATATCCACAGGACCGAACTAAAGATCAGCAACACGGCGGGAAGATGGTCCCACATGATGCGCTGATACTCTGACGGAATATCTGCATCAAATCGCAGGACGAACGCGGTAAGGTTGGCCGCAAGGATCAAGACCAACTGGATGGCAACGACGAGGGACGACCGATGATGGAGCACCCTATCGCCGTATCGAGCAGTAAGGGAGTGATAAAACTTGGCTGCCTGCTGTCTCATACGCGAGCTGGTACCGAAAAGCTGAACTCACGCTCTCCGAGCATGGTTTCGATGGCCTGGATCACCCGATGCACAGATAACTGCTGGAGGCAATCACTTAAGCTGTTGACGTGACGGTCACATCCCTCGGCAAGACACGGGACGCATTCCCCTGCCCCTTGGAGCAGAAACACATTTCCCTGCCGTTGCGACCCTCGCTTGTTCCACGGACTCTCCGTCGTTGAAGGAAAATCCTTCGGCCAAGGCCCCCACTTCACGGGATTTGAGGGACCAAACAACACAACGCTCGGCACCCCAACCGCGGCAGCCATATGACTCACAGCGGTATCCGTTCCAACATACAGAGCTGCGTGACTCACCAGGCAGCCAAGGGCAGGCAATGTGATGTGGCCAACGAGATTCGCAGATTCCGGCAGCCCATGGAGGACCTGTTCACAGTACGACTGGCCGGCTGTTTCCATTCCCGTTACGACAACCGTCATCCCACGCTGCATCAACCACCGCCCGAGCGCGATCCAGCCGGCGACCGTCCACGTCTTATATGAAAACTTCGGAGAGACATGCAGCACGGCATAGGGCCGAGAATCCCGCACTTGAGGTAACACATGACCGAGGGATTGTTCATCCTCGTGAGTCCAGCTTACGACAGGAGTCCCAAGAGGAGTAATGTCCAACGGTACCAGCAACTTGAGATTCATGGCGACCGTATGGGTATGAAGGTTGTCAAACGGCACCCACTCATTCAGCAACCGCCGCTTCCACCATGATTTCTTGTCGGGCAGGAGAGTCCCTATGCGATACCGTCCCGCAACCCAAGCATGAAAAGACGGGCGGTCGCCCGCCAGGACCGACAAGGCAATGTCATACCGACGCCACAGCGAGCGCAGCAAGGCCAGATGGGTTCCGATCGGCGGATGTTCGGCGATCGTCCATATTCGTCGGACATCACGATTGGCCGATACAATATCCTGGGTCCCTTCGAACACCAGCATATCGATCATCAGATGGGGCAATGCCGCCTTGAGCGAGCGAACGACCGGCGTGGATAACAGCACATCCCCGATTCGGCGCGTACACACGACCAACGCACTGTTCATTTCCCGCTTCATCTCGCAATCCATATTGTGTCACCGGGACAATGCCGGTCGACATCAGGAACCAAGGCGTTGATCCAGTCCGACGGCAGCTCGCACTGTCGATGAACGCAGAAGATCATCCAGGCGCTTTTGATTGTCGGGCAGCCTCGTGCGATCCTGCTCCTGATGCCACAAATGGAACACCGTCGCGCCGAAGCGGGCATTCTTATGCTTCACTCCGGCATGGAGAAGCCGAATGACTAAGTCGGAATCCTCCAGTCCCCATCCTTCGTAGGATTCGTCCAGTCCATTCACATGAATCAAGTCTGTCCGCCATGCGGAGAGATTACAGGTCTTGATGCCTTTCCAGCGATCCGGCGTCCATTTTCTGAACGGGGCATCGGGCAGTGTGATCAGCGGAAGTACGCGATTGACTTCGCGTCGAAACCAGGACTGCATCCAATCGATTCCGCTCCACGCGTGAATCGGCAGCCGCTGGTGCAGGACACGGCTCGTCAACTCGGCCGAGAGCAACACACGATTCGATCCGAGGAAGTAACCTGGCTCGGCCAGTTGCTTATGGGCACGCACGAAATGGCGCGAGGGAACACAGTCACCGTCCGTGAACACCACATAGTCGGCATCCGTCGACGCGACGGCGCGATTACGGATGGCGGCGGCTCGAAATCCCTGGTCTTCGTGCCACACATGCGTCAGCGGGAAGGGCGTGCGCCGTGCGAATTGCCGCACGACCTCAGCCGTCTCCTCCTTCGATCCGTCATCTGCAACCACAAGCCCGAAATCTTGATCGCTTTGGCCGCAGTAGCCTTCCAGTACAACCGCCAGCGCATCCGGGCGATTGTAGGTCGTCACGATCACCGCTGTGTTCATTTCGAAGGCGAGTTGCCGTGGCGTCGAAGAGGCACTTGTTTAGGGAGCGGCCACATCTCCTGCTGTTCGAATCGCTTGGCATACCGATAAAACGTTCCCTCGAAATTTCCGAAGGCAATGACAAACCCGGCCCAGCCGTCCAGAAACCCTCGCTTCGCCACATAATGTTTGAGGAACGACCAGATGCCATGGAACAACGCGGTCCCCATCGACACTCGTTGATCTGCGAGCTTGAGCGCCCCGAGCGACGAATACCGGTTGGCCTTCTTGACGACCTCCTCAAAGTCTCGGAACGGGATCTGCCAAATCCCATGCTCCAGTCGGCCGACCGGTTTGGCGGTCAATAATTCGTATCCTTCGTGGACAGGAGATTCCACGTATTTCATGGACCCCTTTCGAAACAATTGAGGTTGGCGGAAGTTCGGATACCAGCCGGAATGTTTGATCCAGCGCCCCATGAAGTAATTCCGCCTTGGCACAAGATAAGCATCGTGCGCGGGAGTTCCGGCAAGGATCATGAGGATTTCATCGCGGACTTCCGGAGTGCACTGCTCATCCGTGTCGAGACTGAAAATCCATTCATGTGTACAGGCCTTGATGGCTTGATTCCGCAGATGACCGAACCCATGGAATGGAATCTGGACGACGCGCGCTCCCAAATCCTGCGCGATCCGAGCGGTTTCGTCGGTACTGGCTGAATCTGCCACGATGATTTCGTCGGCCCACAGCACACTGTTGATGGTATCGGCGATCTTCTTAGCCTCATTGTAGGCGATGATATAAGCAGAAAGACTCATGCCTTCGTCTCAAGTTGTGAATCACTTCCTGAACACATGAGACCGGAGAACAAACAGTAAAACAGTTTCTCTGTATGGTCGACAAGAAAGGGATTGAAAAGACATCCGACCGCGATGGTGACCACCAGCCCTTTGGCAAGCAATCCATACGTCTCGTCACCGGCAAGAGACGCTGATCGCCACTGTTGTACAAATAACCAGAGCAGGAGACCAAGTCCGACGACTCCTACTTGGGCCATGATAAAGAGGTATTGATTGTGGGGATGGGGCGGGACCGTCATGCCGGCCTGTTGCGCACGTTCCCGATAGGCTTGAACAAAACCTCCAGTGCCGACCCCCAACAGCGGGTGGTCCTGAATGATCTCGACGGTGTGATAGTAAAACTCCAATCGCCAGCCTACTGGATCCTCTACGACAGCCACCTTGGGATTCCACAGTGTGGCGCTAGCCACGGCAAGACTTACCCGTTCATGGAATGAAGGCGAAACTTGGTACGCTGCCGAAAATGATACGCTTAACGCCACAATCGCTGCGAGTATCCCTCGCCACCCCAATGTCACATAAAAGGCTAGAATGGCCAGTCCGGCTAGTACCACATACCCAGTCCGGCCGTGGACCATCAACAAAACGTTACCTGCAGCCAAGAGTGAGGCAAGCCCCCATCCCCATCTGACCCATTGGTCTCGCGACTTCCAGGCCATCACGGAAAATAGGAGTGTCCCAAAAGCCATCAACACGTTATGGGTCGTGTGTTTTTTGAAAACGCATGGGTTGGAGGAATCACAACCGATAATCCAACCCGTCGGAGGAACTCCCAAACCCAACAGGAGCGACAACACCAAGGTCACAACTAGCGACGTTCCCAAGACCAGGAGCGCGCGATTTCGCTCATGAGCATCAATCGCCATCGAGATCAACAGAGGAATAAGCAAGAGATCGGCGTATTTCTTCACGGCTAGCATTCGTTCATCGAGAGACCCCAAGCCCCATAAGGATCCCGCCAGCAACCACCCAAACAGTAACAGAGCGCTCAGTGCCACTGGGCTCGCAGCGACCCGACGAGCTCGCTCCCGCCACTCGCCACTGGCCAGCCAACACGCAACAAGCAGGACGACCAGAATTCCGTCCGCCACCACCCACATGGGAATGGTGAACCCGAGCGCGGTCGTCGTCCAGCCCGCCGCTCGCCTCGCCTCTTTCTGTATCCGTTCCCTCGACCAACTCATCATTTATAGGCAAAGGCAATCAGAGATTTTCGCAACCGGCCGGCACAATGCAAGACATCCTTGCTATTCGTCGATTGGCCAATAGCAAGCTGGGATTTCGAGCTATGTCTTAACGGCGACGCGTGGAGGTTCTTGAACCGGCACTTCAGCGTTCCTGCCGGATGCAATAGGATCTCGAAGGGAGCAGGAGGCCTTTCTCTTCCGTTCCAACTTGCCCACCAAGCTCCCGAGTAGGAAAAACATACCCACCCATACAGCAAGAATAATGAGTCGCACTTTGTCCGTCGAGTGATGATACAGAACGGCCAATCCTCCGCACAGAATCATGACGCCGTACTCTGCAAGCACGGTCCGGCGATGGCTCCACCCACTGAGAACCACCCGTTGGTAATAGTGCTGACGGTGCGCCATCCATATTTTTTCTAAACGAAGCGCTCGTCGCATTAAGGTCACAGTCGCATCAACAATGAAGGGAGAAAAGAGGATAACCGGAACCCACAAATCGAATATCTTGTCTCGAATTCCAAGGAGCATCAACGTTCCCCCCAAGAAACCGAGCGTGATGCTGCCGGCATCACCCATAAAGATGCGAGCCGGCGGGAAATTATGGATAAGAAATCCTAGAGCGCTCATTGCGACGAACAGAGCGATCATGAGCATGACAGGCGATCCGACCTGCCATCCGAAATAAGCCAGAAATCCAAAGCCGATGGCCGTCATCCCGCCCGAAAAGCCGTCCATGCCATCCATGAAGTTGTAGAGGTTCGCCATCCAGATCAAGAATAGGGCGCTCACTGGAACCGCCGCTAATCCGAGCGGGACATTCAGCCCTCCAGGTATTGGGATGGACGATGCCGTCAGTCCGACTCCCCCGATAATGATACAAGCGGAGACTGCTTGGACACCCAATCGGAGGACGGCGGGGAGACCGACACAGTCATCGATGAAAGACACGACAAAGATGAGGAGCATCGAAATCACGATCCAGAGACTCCCTGACGCCACTCCTTTCGGCAACAACACTTGCGAAGGTTGTATGATGGCAAAAACACTTGCGGCCGCAATAAGACCGATCACCACACTTCCAATGATGGCCAACCCTCCGGTCTGTGGAGTCGGCATGGAATGCAATGTTCGGTCATTGGGATGAGCGAGAATAGACAGGTACGATCTCGGTGAACAGAGCCTGTCCGTGAGCCACCAAGCGACCACAAAGACGATAAGCGCTGGAAGGAGAATCATCATGATCGACTCATATTGCGCTCCGCATTAATCATGACCAGGGCTTGTCCACACTACGTGCGCACGACATGCAAGATCACGAATGGCGGTTTTGAGACCAACCTCCCGGGCTGGCCCACATCTCGACCGATTGGCGTCTTCTATCATGAAACCAGGACACGATGAGTTGCTCAGGTACGAAACCAGGCAGCCGTCTCAGTAAGGCCTTGATCGACAGAAACCAGGGGATGCCAGTCTAACTCCCGCCTGATCTTCGACGAGTTGACTTGAAGCGATCCGAAGAGACGGTCAATCACCGCCTGTTTCCCAACGATTTTCCCCAAACCACGGAGCATCGGGAGAGGCAGCGGCCACAGCCGCACCCTTAGTCCCAAGGCCTCACCAAGTCGTCGAATCAATTCTGAGGTGGAGAGGTCCTCCCCGTCGCTGACAAGATACGTTTGCCCTGCAGCCAGCCTGTCGTGAACGCAGCGGGAGAGGGCATTGACCAAGTTTTCTCGATAGATCAGGCTGCGGAGGTTTTCAACTCCTGCGAGCGGCAGCGGAATACCCTTTCCCAGAAAGTTCAGTAGTTGTAGGAAATTCCCCCCAACTCCTGGTCCGTAGACAAGCGGCGACCGGATCACGACGGTCTCCAAACCTGTCCGGGACGACACGGTTGCCAGAGCCTGTTCGGCTTCCCACTTAGAAACGCTATACGGCTCCTGTGGGTTCGGGGCATCCTGTTCAGTGAACGGTACTACGCTCTGTTCGCCGTTCACTTTGATCGAGCTCAAATACACGAAACGACGAACACCCTCCGAGGCAGCCACCCGCGCTAACCGTTCGGTCCAGAGCACGTTGACCTTCCGAAATTCGTGAAGGGGATCGGGAGCAGGATCGGTCATGACGTGGACCCGCCCAGCCAGATGTATAATGACGTCCACACCGTGCAGTCTGTGCCTTGTCTCGTCCTCTGAGGATTGATCGTGAAGGGCCACCCGCTCGACACCGTCAGGCCCTGCATGCTCGCGTGGCGCACAATCCGCTCGCTTATGCACCGCCCCTCTGACAAGACATCCGGAATCCTGAAGGAGACGGCAAAGCGCCGAGCCCACAAACCCGTTAGCCCCTGTCACCAGGACTCGGTTAGCCACAGTCCGCCGGATACCCACTCATCTATGCCATACGAGTCGATTGACATAATCTGTATAGCTCAGAATTACTCGAAGGACTTTCTCGGAGACATTGGGGACTTCATAATCGTGCACCATCCGCAACAGACGCTGTTCCCCGCGTGGCTGCGAGTCTAGGATCGCCAGAGCCTGCAAGACTCTGGTTCGGTCAAGTCCCGTCATCATCACAGCCCCCTCTTCCATACCCTCCGGACGTTCGTGTGCCTCGCGGATGTTGACAGCGGGAAAATTCAAAATCGACGATTCTTCCGTAATCGTACCGCTATCCGAGATCACGGCATGAGCATGGCACTGCAGACTTACGTAGTCGAAGAACCCGAACGGCTTATGGAGCTCAACCAATGCAGGGAGGCTGATTTTAGCAGAATCGATCCGCGATTTCGTGCGCGGATGAACGGAGAACACAATCCGCTTCTCGTACGTCTCGGCAATCCCATGAAGCAGATCAACCAGTTGATGCAAATGCCGATCAGAATCGACATTTTCCTCTCGATGAGCACTGACCACAAAGTACTCCAAAGGCATCAATCGCAGTCTTGTCAGCACATTCGACTGATCGATGTGTGATCGATAATGGGAGAGCACCTCGTACATTGGACTGCCGATCTTGATCACTCGATCTGGCGGTAATCCTTCACGCAGCAGGTATTCCCTGGCGTGGTCGCTGTAGGTGAGATTGATGTCGCTGATATGATCAACGATCTTCCGATTCAATTCTTCGGGAACCCGCTGATCAAAACATCGGTTACCCGCTTCCATATGGAAGATTGGGATCTTTAGGCGCTTGGCGACAATCGCGGCCAAACAACTATTCGTGTCCCCCAAGAGAAGCAGGGCATCCGGTCGCTCTAACACCATTACTTCGTAGCTCCGTGCCAGTATGTTCCCCAGCGTCTCTCCCAAAGTCACGCCAACGACGTTGAGAAAATGGTCGGGCTTTCTGATCTCAAGTTGCTCGAAAAAGACTTGGTTCAACTCGTAGTCATGATTCTGCCCGGTATGAACTAAGACATGCCGGGCATGCATATCGAGCTTCCGGATGACCCGACACAACTTGATGACTTCGGGACGAGTCCCGACAATCGTCATGACCTTCATCGCACTCCTTCCGGGACACACTCGTTCACGAAGCGACCACTGCGGTTAACGCAGGAGTTCAATACCATTACCGGCATCAACATCTTCAACCATGAGGCGGTGTTTCCTTAGTAAGGAGGTCGTACCGGCCAGATCGAGAACGTCGTCCCCGGAACTGTATTCCTTCACCAATGCATTGGGCTCGGATACCGAGTCCTGCCTCAGTTCGGGAAGCATTGGCTGAATAGCGTAATAGGCTCCCCGCTGGACACAGTGATGGAATTCCTCCTCAGAGATCAAGATCTCATGAAGTTTTTCACCGGGACGGACTCCGATTGTTTTGACGGAGAGGTCACGCTCCCCGATCAATGCGCGCGCGATATTCATGACCGTCGCCGACGGAGCACGAGGGATATAGGTTTCCCCTCGTCTTGCTTCCCGTAAGGTGGCAAAGACAGTATCCACGGCATCGTCCAGACTGAGGAGAAATCTTGTCATCTCCGGCGACGTAATCGTGACGGGCCCTCCGTTCTTGATCTGATCGTGAAAGAGAGGGATGACCGATCCTCTGGACGCAAGGACATTGCCATATCGGACGCAGACAAAGCGGGTGTGAGGGTTCAAGATATTAGCGGCCACAAACACGCGTTCCTGCACGGCTTTGGTCATGCCCATCACATTCACCGGCTTGCACGCTTTATCGGTACTGATACCGATGACCGTCCCTACGGGGTATCCCTGCTCCTCGATCGCCCGAACGATGTTGGAAGCCCCCAGGCAATTGGTCAAAACGGCTTGCAGAGGAAAGTATTCGCAGGTCGGAACTTGCTTGAGCGCCGCAGCATTGATCACAACGTCGGTCTGCTTGACGGCAGAACAGACATCCTCATACCTTCGCACGTCACCGATCCTGAACTCCAACACGTTCATAAAATTGTTGAAGATTACCTCGTCGGTCGTCACCCGCCTGTGGAGATAGGACATCCTCATCTCATGCTGCTTGGCTTCATCCCGAGACAAGACGATCACCTTCTTGGGAGTTCCCAACTCACCGGTGAGCAACCGATGCACCAGTTTCTTACCCATAGAACCAGTGCCGCCGGTCACCAAAATGGTCTTGTCCTTCAGAATCATGGGACCCTTTCTGTCATATGATGAACCATGTCATCGATCATGGTTTCCCAGGCCGGAGGCGAGTACCCCGTATCCTGATGAAAGCGGGATGCATCAAGGCTTCGGTCACATTCGAATGTCACATCGCGTTCGATCGTGACCGGAAAGCGAAGCCGGTCTCGGACGAGAGTCAGGAGGTCATATTTACTGATCGGCTGTGCCGCGACGTGGTACAAGCCGTGAATCGTCGGAGCCTCTACTAGAACTAGCTCTACGATGCGCGCGAGTTCGGAGGTAGAAAACCCTGAGAAGATGGCCTTGGTGAACCCCTTCACCGTCCGTCCTCGCTGCCCGAGAAACCACTCCAGCAGCCCGGTCTTCCGTGACAGTTCCGGACCGACCATCGAGGTCCGCAACGTCAGACAACCCGGCCCCACAACTTCGCCCAACAATTTGGTCCGGCCATAGACATCCTCTGCGTCCGGCTGATCGGTTTCTCGATACTGACCCTTCCGACCAGAAAACACGCAGTCAGTACTGAAATGAATGAGTCTCGCCCCGATCGTCCGACAAAGAAGCGCCAACCGATGGGGCAGGAGCGAATTGATTTCCAGACCTGAAATAATTGCTTTGGACTCGGACCTTTGCTTGATCACACCAACGGCATTCAGCACTGCCTCCGGTCGGAATTCCGCCGTAACTTGCAACAGCGCGTCCGTCTGTTTCGCGTCCACTCCATAAAAGGCTGTGCCTGGCTCAAACAGTCGGTACGCTCCGTACGCTTCGCTGCCGAGCCTGAGCGTGACACGGACTTCATGCCTCCCCATGAAATGGCGCAAGAGTTGATGCCCCAACATCCCGTCTCCGCCGAGAATCAGGATGCGCATGCGGCAGACGCCCCCTTCACGTCTGTCATCCACCGATCAAGACGGTCCAGTAAGAGCCCTCGCTCGAAATGGGTTTCAAAATACGTCCGACCGTTGCGACCCATCATCATCCTCGCTTCTGCGGGTGTCCGATACATCGCTAGAACCGTATCAGCCAACGCACGAGAATCTTCCGGCCTGGCCGTCAAGCCGGCTCCCGCTTCTTGGATTACCCGAGCTCCTTCCCCATCCAGGGCTGCAATGATCGGCTTCCCGCATGCGAGGTAGGACTGTACTTTTGCCGGGATGGTCAATGAAAAGATCGGCTGATTCCGAAGCGTCACCAGCAAGGCATCGGCCAGAGCAAAATAGCGTGGCATCTCTTCGGCCGGGAATCTTCCGAGCAGATGAACGGTCCGGCCCAGCCCCCGCTTCTGCACCTCATGACGCACCCAAGAAAACATTCTGCCATCACCCACAATAATCCAATGAATATCCGTCTGGCCCTTGAGCAGCTCGGCGGCATCCACAATCGTTTCGAAGCCTTGCGCCTTCCCGATGTTCCCACCGAACATGACCCGAAACCCCTGTGGCAGTGTGGCATGCTCGGATGCTTCCCCTTCGAGAGTAACCGGGCGATAAAAGGCTTCCGCACTGTTGGGGAAATAGGCAATATCCTCGCGTTTCACGCCCAGCCGCTCGATAGGGTCCCTGAACGCCTCGGATTGGACGAGAATTTTATCGCAGTGATGGTAGATCCGTCGAACCAGCGATTCCACGCGACGTAAGATCCATTTGGATTCTGTCGCGCCCGTGGCCGAAAGACTTTCAGGCCAGAGGTCCTGGACCCAAAACAGGATTGGCGTCCCCTTGAGTTTCTTCAGCACGATTGCAGGAATTCCCACCGTAACTGGGGAAGGCTCAAAGACCAATATCACGTCGTAGGAGCCTCTGCACCGCCACGGCCCAAGCAGACAGGCGGAAAGGGCAAACGAGCAAAAATTTGCGATGAGACGAAGCGATCCGCCGTTTCCACGAGGGATCAAGGGCACACGCAGAATCCGAATTCCCTCGTACTGTTCCTCTGCCTTGGCAACTAGTCCGTAGCCGGGAAAGAACCGCCCCCCCGGATAATTCGGTTGGCCCGTCAAAACCGTCACCGCATGCCCTTTCTCCCGTAAGCCGAGGGCCACATCGTTGATCCTGAAATTCTCCGGCCAAAAGTATTGGCTAACGATGAGTATGTTCAAGGTAGCTCGTGCCGAACGTGAGCGGCCGCTGAACACTACGCGAGTACACGCTTGAACAACATGCTACTTTGTTCCGCACCCAGATCCTCGCGCAGTATGTTCATCCCGTACTCCCATGCCTTTCTCGATAGCGCAGAAAATGCAGCCTGATCCATATCTATACAGGTTTGCAATACCTCTCGAAAACGTTGCCGCTCCGCAAGTGGCAACTCCCAGCCGATCCCTTTCGTTCGTAAGTCTTGCCAGGGGGTCTGATCACTGATGAGCACTGGGCAACCAGCCAGCAACGATTCAACGATCACAAAACCGAAATTCTCACCATGTGTTGGGAGGAAAAAGAGGTGGTGCCGTGCTAGAACGCGCAAGACATCCTCATGCGCCACAATCCCGCGATATTCGACTCGAATATGCGTCGGAAGCCGATCGATGATGGCCTGGCACGCTTGCCAATAATCGGAGTCTTCCTTGGGACCGTAGATGCCCATACGAACCTCACCTTGCAGTCCGACAAGCGTGGCTAGCGCGCCATCAAGATTCTTCATGCGGCAAATGCGGGACAAAAAGACTATGTCGGCCTGCCTCTTGCTTTTGCTCCTC
>JARFPM010000071.1 GCA_030444405.1 Nitrospira sp. | reverse complement strand
GAGTGGACAGCAATTCGAGCGCCACGAGCATCCCATTTTGGCCGGCGTGTAAGATGAGGGTGTTGGTCCCTCTGATCTGCCCCACCTTTCGCAATCCTCCGGCCGGAACCCCGGGTAATTCCCACTTCGTCATCTTCTCTTGTTCAAGCATCCGACTCTCCTTTCAATTTCACCATGCCTCATGGTGTGTGAATAACTATTCATTGCAGGAGCGAAGACCATGCCAATTCATTCCGTCGAAAATTCCGGTGGTTGAGAGAAGCAAGAGCTATAGACCAATGAGACGTGAGGTGAAACACCCCACAACGGAGGACGCCAAAGGAGGAATATCGCCACAAAGACGCATCACGGCCCCTCCCACATGGATCATCCGAGCACGACGCGAAGGTGGTGTTCACCGTCCTTGACGAGGGGGATATTGTCACGGCTGATCAATGGGTTGCCATCCAGTTCGATCAGCGTCACGCCGCGGCTCACATGGCGTGGACTTTCCACCGCGACGTCATAGCCCAGCACGAATGGCGACTAGCAGAGCATCGTTTGCGCGTAGAGGTGGAACCGGCTCACCGCGTCGGTGTACTCCACGCCCGAGGCAAGCACGCGGACCCACCCCTCGCCGCGGCCAGCCGCAGAGGCGCGGCGACCTGACAGACCATCGATCCCCGCACACGCGCAGACTAATAAGCTCGGGTGAAGAGCCGCGGTCTCCACCGCCCACGGAGGAAACGATTCCATAAGTAGAATGTCCCCGTTTTCTGGCGCTCCGTTCCTAGATACCTCAGCCCCATGTGCGATGGACCACGCTCACATGCTCCACTCCATCAGTTTTCTCGATCTCCCATGCGACGTCATCCGGAATTTCTACAATCTTCAGCTCCGCGCAGTGACCGTTTGCCTCCTCGCCGAGTTCCTCCACCACGCGCACAAGCTTCTCGTCGTCGCGCGGAATGAGCGCACCATATTGATTCAAACTCGGTTCTCGTGGTGTGGCGGATTGAGGCCAGTAGGCGCCACGATCTGTTTCCTGAAGCGCCTCCCGCTGGCCGAGTTCCTTCAGACGCAGCAATGCCTTATGACTCACGCAAAACGTTTCGTAGCTCTTGTTAATAACAATTTTTCGCATAAGCACCCTCCCTTTTCCTTGACTCACCCGACACATGCATCGCCGACTCCATTACTCAGCTCACGAAGACAGCATGGCGCGTTCAAGATGCCTTTGGATCGGCATCCTTGTATCCCGCACCCACATAGTTTCCGGTCCAGTGAGAATATCGGCGGTTGACCCAGGTAATGACCTCATCCTTCTGCGCCTCGCCGTACCGTTTCTGAACCACCCTGCCAAACGTGGCGAGATTGCCCTCGATCTCGAGAAGATCCTCATCGGTAATCTTCTCCCATTGCGCCTTGAGGGGCGCTTTGAGTTGGGTCCAGAACTGTCCAAACTGTTCCTGATTCATCATGTGCTCCTTCGTTATAGGTGATGGCATCAGAGACCGCTCTGCCTCCTCACGACGGTCGAAACGCATGAACCCGATCCAGGCCTCGTCGTCGACCACGGACACTCTGGATCTGGCCCACCGTGCGTAACCCTCCGCCCGGCACCTCGGGCACTACCCACTTCATCATCTTGTTCTCTTGCTTAAGCCTCTTGCTCTTCTTCCAGCTCTATCCATATTGATGGCGGTGAGATAATGTTTGACGATCCTGTAGCGAACACTGTGGTGCCCCCGGATGCAGTACACCCAGCGAACATCATGCCAATTCAGACCCGACGAGAATTCAAGCAGTTGAGAGAGCTGGGAGCGTCAAGGCCGGCGGAATTGTGAGGTAAAAATCCTCAAGCGGAAGGCATCGAAGGTGGCATATTGCGACAAGTTCGCTGTTCCGAAGTGGAACAGCGTGCGAAGGGAGAGTTACGGGGTCCGCCCCTCATGGCACTACCTTAAGCCGCAAGGCCCCGGGCGTGCGAGAAAAAGGGGTTGGCTGAGAGTATGGTGGTGTCTCCCGTCACTGTCCATACAAAGAGGATCCGCCATGTGGGAAGATGACAAAAATGCCCGCAGGAAGCGGTCACGCGATTCAAGCAGGGGTTTGCCGACCGACCCATGCAGGGCGCTCGATGAACTGCTGTCGATGAGGCGGGCGCGATTATGGACAAGGAAGCCGAGGCCTTTCGTGAGCACGTCTATCCGTCGCTCACCACGCTGGGGTAGTTATCGGCGAAGCCTTGTCCACCGATGGTGGGGAGAGCATGTGTCTTACACTTCGGTGCCAAGCGAGGCGTCTTCCTCGATTTGGCATGTTGTTATTTTGTCAGCATGTGGGTCAAAAGCAGAACAGTCAACCACACAATCACTTACGCGAGCAGTAAGAGTTCCAACCCCATCTCATGCCGAAAATCATGCCACATATTCATGACTTCCTCCCGGTGTTCAGCAGCAACCATGATGTGCTGAATGAACTACCGCATTGCATGTAGTCTTCGCCTCTGGATTCTTCATCACAACACCTTGTATCTAACGGAAGGGACTGGCGCTAAGGACAACTGTTGGACCTCGGGCATTGCCACACTCCTTCTCATAACGAGCTCCCGGAACTTCAGGTTGTCCCGCTCTTTACGGTCTGTGCGTGCCTGACATCTCTCCAGCTGTGAGCTGGGCGTTCCTATCATGCGGTATCCGATGGCTCACAAGCTGTTGTGCCGGTGATCGCATACCCTCCCGCTCCTCTGGGTGTGAGCCGAACTTGTCCGCTTCAACTCATGCGATCCACTTCGCAAAACACTCGATTCCAGGTAGGACCGGGACATTCGAACATGATTGCTTCCAGCGCACAGCCTGGGAACGGATAATCACGAGCATCCTCTGCTCCTCTATCGCATTCATCAGCCCCTCCTTCAGCTGGGCACATGCGCTGTCTCTGTGCATCTCATGTGCCGCGCATACGTAGAAGAGATTGCCGTCGTGCAAGTGTGGGGAAAATCGGTAGATTCATAGAATCACACCTTGACGATTCCTTATCAGATAAGACAACCGTACATGGAGCTGCTGAGGTACTTGGCGGCAGCTTCGCTGAGAATGTGGGGACAGGCGCCACAATCTGAGTGGTGAAGAGTCCATCCCTCTCGAATGAACGTTGATTACGAGGGGCGTCGCGCGAAGAATCCTAGTTGGCGATAACGCAAACGGTGTCACACTCCATACCCGGTAATGAATCCACGAAAGTCACATGAAGAGAAGTCCTGTGAAGAATTATAGGCGCAACTCCGCTCACAAGAAAGAGGGATGAGTCACAAGGGGACACTGCACTTGGCCAGACGGTTACTTCTGGCCGTGGTACGGGTCATCAAAGGTCACGCCACATTCGAGACAACGACCCTGGCCAGTCTGCCTCCCCCTTTTCGTTATTCATCATCGATGAGCGGCGCGTGTGCGCAGATCGTAGCCAGCGCGAAGGTGCTGGGGGACTGCAGTGTCGGGGTTCTATGTGGTACTTCATTGGCGCCTCTGTTTTTGTCGTCCCCTCACTTCATCTTCTTCCAAGGGAGCAAGCGACTCCCCCTTCTCCATCGAAAAATGGTACTTGACCGATTGGCTGAGAACGCGTAGAGGTGCAGGTAACCAGGAGGAATACGATGCCAGTCAAGAAGAAGACTCCGAAACCGATGAGACGCCGCCGACCCCGCGGGCGCGTGACGAAGGCCGCGGCGAAGAACACTACGGAATCCGGACTCAGCCTTCGGTTGGACGAGTTGACGGAGCGGATCGATATTGTGCTGCCGGAGGTGACGGCGCGGGTTGCGGCGTTGGAGCATCTGCTGCTGGAGCTCAAACTGTGCACACACCACGACCTGCGTCGCGCGCGACAGTTCGTGCGCGAACAGGAGGTGTAAGGGACCGCGAGTGATCAGGTGCCTGAAGAGCTGATAGTCGATGACGGCACATCGGCCAGAGGCATGAGGCAAGGGGAAGCCCTTTGCCTGCGCTCAGGGTCGCGACTGGCACCGAGATACTTCCTGAGTGCTGAGTTAGACCGCTCAAGTCTCAGAAGGAGCTGAGTGATGAATGGGCAGGGCGGCGCATCAAGAAACACCCTGCGCCTGGCGGTATCACCACAATTTCCCTCCGGATTGGCCGTGGAATCAGCAGCATACGGATTGGCACCCAGTTCGCCGCGATATTCTGTCTGTACCGAGAGAGGCAATAGCAGCCGCAACGGAACCCACAGGGCGAGCCTCCGATCAGCGGGGCAGCAGGTGAGGAGAGTCGACTCCATACCTATACGGGAGCCCTGCATGAATACAGAACCTGGCACAAGATACACTCGCGACTTAGCATCGGGTGCCGCGCGATGACTTCGTAGAGCATATTGGTCCGCGAGCGGGTGACAAACCAGACGCCTATGACCGTCCAGTGATGATAGAGAGCATGGTCCAGATATCCACGATCGATCGCAACGATGGTGCCCGGCGCAAATGTCAGCCGCTGGGCGACGCGGACATCGTTGGTATCGCCGTCGGTCACGAGCGCCCAGCAGGGTAAACACCCCTGGTGATCGAGTTGCAGATGGAGATTGATCGCCCCCTTCGTTCGTTGGAACCGGGCCCGATCGAACACCGTGGCGCACAACTGAATGAGCGTCGCATCCAAAGTCCGGAGTGGATGCTTGAATCGGAACCGCCGTCGCTTCAGGGCCGCCACCGTCTGACACCGGGTGTGAGTACCTGGTAGAAGAGGGCCTCGTACAGTTGCCACAGGCGATGGGCATTGGCATAGGCGAGCGTTGACCAAGTCGGCGTCCGTCAGACGCCAAGGTAGACCAGTTTGCCGAGGGCGGTGGCCAAGCCACCGAAGATTTCCCGCAGCGAGTGGGCGTTGCCCATCTGACAAAACAGCATCACGACGAAATGATCCCAGCAGCCGAACTCCTTGGCTGCTCGCTCCGCGGCGTGCTGCCGTACCGCTCGGGCAAAGTCCGCGCGATCGACCAGGGCAAGAATTTGCGCCAAGCAACTGGCGACAGCTACCATGAGGCACCTCCGGCTAGTGGGTGGCACGGCTCGGGAACGCCGTGGAGGGGTGGCGAGCACCCTCCATCCCACTCACAAGCCGGAGGCATGTTTAGAACTTATTTTGGACAAGAGTGGGTATAACCACTTGCAACAGGATGGATTATTCGATAGGTACTCGCGCGGCTGCGCCCGCACGGCAGCGTGTAGTGCGTCCCGCAATACAACAGAGTCCAGAGAGCCTGAACCAGCTGGCGGATCATCAACCCAAGAACGAAGGAGAAGCGTTGGACAGTCCTGACCAAAGCAGAAGAAGCTGCCTGCGTCGTCTTTCGCTAGAAGATGTTGCTTCTGCGGGATCGTAGAACGAACGATCTACGGTGCTGCCCAACTATCATAACTAGGGGACATTGGCTATGGTGGAACGCGACTCAAGAGCCGATGATACGGTAGAATGAGAAGCGAAACCTGACTCACTGAGGTCCGTGCATGAGCGACGAGGATCGAACAGATCGATCAGAAGGCGACACTGATCCACAGGAAACGCGCGAATGGTTGGACTCCCTCGAGTACGTACTTGAGCAGCACGGCATCAAGCGGGCAACGTATCTGTTCGAACGGCTTCGTGACCGACTGGGCGAGCGTGGTGCACAGGTCGCCCAATCGGTCACCACTCCGTACGTCAACACGATTCCCGCCTCTCAACAATCGCCCTACCCAGGCAACCTCGAACTAGAACGCCGAATCCGCAGCTTGGTCCGCTGGAATGCCATGGCAACAGTCGTCAAGGCGAACCAACAGCGTCCTAGTATCGGCGGACATATTTCGACCTTTGCTTCGGCAGCCACCCTCTATGAAGTGGCTCTGCATCATTTTTTACGTGGCAAAGACGGGCCACAGGGCGGCGATCAAGTCTATTTTCAGGGGCATGCCGCACCGGGTATCTACGCACGCAGCTTCGTCGAGGGACGCCTCCCGGAAGACGCGCTGCACCGCTTCCGGGCCGAGCTGACCTCCGACGGAAAGGGATTGTCATCCTATCCGCACCCCTGGCTGCTCCCTGACTACTGGGAGTTCCCCACTGTGTCGATGGGCCTGGGGCCGATCCTGTCGATCTATCAGGCGCGCTTTAACCGATACTTGCAAGACCGCGGCCTCAAGGACACGAGCCAACAACGGGTGTGGGCCTTCGTCGGCGACGGCGAAACCGATGAACCGGAAAGTCTCGGCGCCCTCTCACTCGCCTCCCGCGAACGGCTCGACAATCTCATCTGGGTCATCAACTGTAATCTTCAACGTCTAGACGGTCCTGTACGCGGTAACGGCAAAATCATCCAAGAGCTGGAAGCCATCTTCCTCGGCGCCGGATGGCACGTCATCAAGGTGATCTGGGGCAGCGACTGGGACCCGCTGCTGGCAAAGGATGACGAAGGCCTGCTGGTCAAGCGGATGGGCGAGGTCGTGGATGGCTGGTATCAAAAGTATGTGGTGGAAGGCGGCGCCTTCACACGACAGCATTTCTTCGGTGCCGATCCGCGACTGCTCAAGCTGGTGGAGAGCTATTCCGACGAGCAGATCCACAAGATGCTACGGGGCGGCCACGATCCGCGGAAACTCTACGCCGCCTACAAGGCCGCCGAGGAGCACAAGGGGAGGCCGACCGTAATCCTGGCTAAGACGATCAAAGGCTATGGCCTCGGCGAGGCGGGCGAAGGGCGCAACATCACCCATCAGCAAAAGAAGATGAACGAACAGGAGCTGCGCGAGTTCCGCACGAGGTTCAGCGTGCCGGTGCCGGATGAGCAACTGACGTCGACGCCGTTCTACCGGCCGCCGGCCGACAGTCCTGAGGCGGTGTACCTCGCCGATCGGATCACGGCGATGGGCGGCCCCATCCCCGAGCGGCGCGTCAAAGTCGAATCGCTCGAGACACCTGCCCTCGACCAGTTCAAGGAGTTTCTCGAAGGATCGGGCGAGCGTTCGGTCTCCACCACGATGGGGTTCGCCCGGATGCTTGGTCGCCTGCTCGGCATGAAGGAATTCGGAAAGCATCTCGTGCCGATCATTCCCGACGAAGCGCGCACCTTCGGACTTGAGGCGCTCTTTCGGCAATACGGCATCTACTCGCATATCGGCCAGCTATACGAGCCGGTGGACAAAAGCTCGCTTCTCTACTACTTCGAGGCGAAAAACGGACAGATTCTTGAGGAAGGCATTACCGAAGCGGGCGCCATGTCTTCGTACATCGCTGCTGGCACCGCCTATGCGACACACGGCGTCAACATGATTCCGTTCTACATCTTCTACTCGATGTTCGGGTTTCAACGGATCGGCGATTTGATCTGGGCTGCCTGCGACATGCGCGCACGTGGATTTTTGTTCGGCGCTACCGCAGGGCGCACGACATTGGAGGGAGAAGGCCTGCAGCACCAGGACGGACAGAGCCACCTGTTTGCCTCTGCGTACCCGACGATCGCCGCCTACGATCCGGCGTTCATGTTTGAGCTGGCGGTGATTCTCCAGGACGGATTGAAACGGATGTACCGTGATCAGCAAAACCTGTCCTATTACATCACCCTATACAACGAATCCTATCCGATGCCGGCCATGCCGCCGAATGCGGAGGAAGGTATCCGAGAAGGTCTGTATCGCTTCAGATCCGCACCGGATCGAGCCCAGCACCGCGCACATCTCCTTGCGAGTGGTCCGTTGGTGAACGAAGCGGTGCGCGCACAGGATCTGCTATTGCGCTACGGAGTGGCATCCGATGTGTGGAGCGTGACGAGCTACAAACGGCTGCGGATGAGCACGCTCGAAACCGAGCGCTGGAATCTGCTGCACCCGGAATCGGCACCTCGCATGAGCTTCCTGCAGCAGACCGTCGAGCAGTTCGATGGCCCTTGCGTAGCGGTCAGCGACTACGTGCGCCTGGTTCCGCAGCAGATCGCGGCTTGGATTCCCGGCGGCCTGCTCGCTCTAGGAACGGATGGCTTTGGCCGGAGCGATACCCGCAAGGCATTACGCCGCTTCTTCGAGGTCGACGCCGAACATCTGGTCGTGGCGACGCTCTACACCTTATTCCGTCGGGGAACCGTGGCGGCAAACCTGGTCACACAAGTTGCACGGGATCTCGGGGTTTCGACCGATGGAGAGGCTCCTTGGCACCGGTGACCGAGACCGGCTATTCATAATTTTAGGAATATGACATGAAAGTCGAGCTCCCATTTCTTGCGGAAGGTATCGAAGGCGGCGACGTGGTCCAACTGCTGGTGCGCGAGGGCGATCAGGTGAGCGAGGGACAATCGCTAATCGAGCTGGAGACCGAAAAAGCCACAGTGCCCGTGCCGGCGCCCGCCGGAGGAACTGTTGCCCGCCTCCTCGTTCGGCAAGGCGATCACGTGAAGGTCGGACAGGCGATCATCGAGCTGAACGAAGCTAAGGCTGAGGCGCAGAAGGCTGCGACCTCGGCGCTGGAGAAGCCGGAGGTGGCGCCAGTCCCACAGACGCCGCCGGCCGTAGAACTGAATGCCGTGGCACAACTGGAACACCCACAGACCGGACCGACTACGCCACCGCCGGCACCAGAGCGACCGGTAGTGGAGCAGAAGCCTGCCGTGGTCGGTCCACCGCCAGCGGGTACAGCTATCCCAGCCCCTCCATCGGTTCGCCGGCTCGCACGGGAACTGGGCGTGGACCTTTTACAGGTCAAAGGATCGGAAGCCGGTGGCCGAATCACCGCTGAAGACGTGAAAGCCTTCGTGCGGGAACGGACCAAACGCGGCACCGCCCTGGGCGTAGGCGGGAATATCTTTTCCACGCCCTATGGGTCTGAACGGCGAGAGCCGCTCTCGTCAACCCGTCGGAAGATAGCCGCGAACATGATACAAGCCTGGACGACCATCCCGCACGTTCATCAATTCCAGGATGCCGACATCACCGATCTCATGGCGCTGCATAAGAGATATGCGCCTGAATTTAAGAAGAAAGGCGCCACGCTGACGTTGAGCAGCCTCTTCCTGAAAGCGATCGTCCATGCGCTCAAACTATACCCGCAGCTGAACGCGACCCTTGATCTCACCAACGGCGAGGTGATCTACAAAGACTATTATAATATCGGCGTGGCAGTCGACACACCGGCTGGACTGATCGTGCCGGTCGTTCACCAGGTGGACCAGAAAGATCTTCTCCAAATTTCCCTGGAGCTGGCCGATCTCGCCAAGCGAACCCGCAAGCGAGAGATCAAGCTGGAAGAACTGCGCGGAGCGACGTTCACGCTCAGCAACATGGGGGGAATCGGTGCCGGTCCGTTCCTCCCGATCATCAATCCGCCTCAAGTCGGCATTCTCGGTGTCGGCAAAGCGCGGGTGACGCCGGTGTATCGTGACGGCCAGTTCGTGCCGCGTCGGGTCGTGCAATTGTGCGTGGCCTACGACCATCGACTGGTCGACGGGGCGATCGGCGCACGCTTTATCAACGAGATCGTCAAAGTGCTGGAAGATTTCCAGGGCATGTTTCTGGGGCTCTAACGTTTCTGGTGGAATGGCGCGCCAAGAAGCGCGCCGTTGTCGGGCTAGCGAGTCGTGTTTGACAGTCTAGCCGGGGATTCGATGGCTCCCTCTCGAGTTGATGTGGCGGTGATCGGCGCCGGTCCAGGCGGCTATGCAGCCGCGTTCCAGGCTGCAGATCTCGGCTTACGCACGGCGCTGATTGATGAGGATCCACAACTGGGTGGGACCTGCTTGTTGCGCGGTTGTATTCCCTCCAAAGCCTTGCTTCACGCCGCTCGCTTGCTCACCGATGCCGAAGAAGCGGCAACCTGGGGCATTCACTATGATAAGCCACAGGTGGACCTGGAGGCATTTCGCAACCGCGTGCACGCGATCATCAGCAAACTGACGAAAGGCGTGCGGACGCTGGCAGGTAGCCGGAAGATCGAGGTCATCCATGCGCGTGCCATGTTCAAGGATGCGACGACCTTACAGCTCTCCGGCACCGCCGGGTCGCACGAACTCTCGTTCGGCCACGCAATCCTCGCAACCGGCTCGAAGCCTATGATCCCGGCTGCGCTCAGGCTCGACGATCCACGCGTTATGGATTCGACGAGCGCGCTTCGGTTGCCTGACGTCCCCGGACGCCTGCTCATCGTCGGCGGTGGCTACATCGGCCTCGAGTTAGGCACTGTCTATCAGGCGCTCGGCTCCGAGGTCACAGTGGTCGAAGCGCTGCCGCGCCTGTTGAACGCCGTCGATGCGGATCTCGTGCGACCGCTCCATCAGCGCATGCAACGCCGGTTCAAGGCTATCCGACTGAACACCACCGTCGACAAACTGGAGGCCCGGAACGAAGACCTCGTCGCAACGTTCATAGACTCCCAGGGAACCAGCACCGACATCTTTGACCGCGTGCTCGTTGCTGTGGGTCGTAGGCCTAATACCGAGCAGCTGGGGCTCGAACACACAAAGGTCGCCCTCTCCCCGAATGGGTTTGTGCAGGTCGATCGGCAGATGCGCACGACAGAGCCGACCGTCTTCGCGATCGGCGATGTGGTGGGAGAGCCGATGCTCGCCCACAAGGCCACGCATGAAGGGCTGGTCGCCGCCAGAGTGATCGCCGGACGACCAGCAGCGTTCGATGCGACGGCGATCCCAGCCGTCATCTTTACGGATCCTGAAATCGCCTGGTGCGGACTGACAGAGGAAGCGGCTAAGGGATCTGGACAAGCTGTGAAGGTCACGCGGTTTCCTTGGGCGGCCTCGGGGCGCGCGACGACATTGGGCCGCAACGAAGGCCTCACCAAGCTCGTACTCGATGCGGAATCCGGACGCGTCCTCGGCATGGGGACTTGCGGCGTCGGTGCGGGCGAGTTGATCGCCGAAGGGGTCCTGGCGATCGAAATGGGTGCAGTGGCGGAAGACCTCGCCGCCTCGATCCATCCACATCCGACGTTGAGCGAGACCGTCATGGAAGCGGCTGAATCATTCGATGGATCACCAACACATCTCTTCATGTCAAAGCAGACATGACATGCGCACGTTCCGGTTGCTCGATCTGACCCTCCCTTTTCCCGCCGAGAATCTTGCGGTGGATGAAGTATTATTGGAAGAATTGGATGAGCGGGGTGGAGCTCCTATCCTTCGATTTTGGGAGAGCGAGTGTCCTTTCGTCGTGTTAGGTCGCGCCTCTCGCGTAGCCGAGGATGTCGATCTTACCACCTGCGAAAAAGACGACCTGCCTATCCTTCGACGCGCGAGCGGTGGGGGAACCGTCTTGCAGGGACCAGGTTGTCTCTCCTATGCCTTCGTGTTGCCACTCGATTGGCATCCTGACCTTGCGAGTATTCGCAGCACCAATCGATTTGTCCTGGAACGGATCGCCGCAGTGCTTCGTCAGTGGGAGCCGACCACGAGCTTTCGAGGAATTAGTGACCTCGTAATCGACGACAGGAAGATTTCCGGCAACGCACAGCGACGAACCAGGAACGCACTGCTCTTTCATGGGACCATTCTGCATGGCATGAGGGCCGATCTTGTCGCACGGTATCTCAAGCACCCCGCGAGACAACCGGACTACCGTTTGGACCGACCTCACAGGACTTTCCTGCGGACGATCAACGCTCCACCCCAAGCTATCAAGCAAGCCATCGCCAGCGCATGGAATGCGGAGCCGACGGACTCTGAATGGCCAACAGCACGCATGCCCAGCATGATCGCGGCCATCCTCGCACGAAGTCGAGAAGAATCATGAGAGGGATAGGAGTAGACATGCCCCATATGAGTCTCAAGAGCTTGGAAAGGCCATCGCAACGGAGCGCACATCCTATTTCTTCTTTTTGCAAATCTCGACGATCGCTTGAACCTCACCATCTCTTGGGCTGACCATCAACAACATGCCCTTATGCTCCAGGTCTCTCTTAAACAAGGTGGCATAACTATCATCTCGACGTTCCTTGATCGTGGTGTCGCCACTTTGGCGGTCGTATGAACTTTCGAGAACAAATGCATCCACAGTCTGCGTGCCATTCGCCCGCGCCTTACTGGTGACTCGCCAATAGAGGTTCTCTGGATCAAGCATCCCTTTCGATTTTGCCAGGATGACGTTGGGACAAAGCTTCGTCCCTTTGGCCACCTCGACATACTCGCCTTTATCCACGAATTGAGCGAAGCCTGACAGAGGCAATCCCATGATGATTGTAAGAACCAGCAACCACACGAACATGTGATCTTCCTTCGTGAAAGGGTGTGAAGACATCTGTGTGCGATCCAGACAGACTTAAAGAGAACGGGCTAAGGCACGCGCTTCAGATGCTCGGTCATTCGAAGATTTTCCCCGTAATCCACCGGACAATCGATCACAGCCGGACGATTCGCTTTGAACGCTTCCTGCAAGATCGGCGTGAGCTCGGATGGGCCTTCCACTCGAAATCCTGCGGCGCCAAAGGCCCGCGCGTAGGCGACCAGATCGGGATTGTCGAATTCCACGGAAGAGGTGCGGCCGAACCGGAGCATCTGTTTCCACCGGATCACGCCATATCCGTCGTCGCGCCAGACCAGGATCACGAGCGGGAGTTGCAACCGAACTGCGGTTTCCAGCTCCTGGGAGTTCATCAAGAATCCCCCATCGCCTGTTACAGCAACGACTCGGCGCGAGGGAAAGAGAAGTTGGGCCGCCACCGCCCCTGGCAACGCGATCCCCATCGCAGCAAAGCCGTTCGAAATGATGCAGGTATTGGGAGCCTGACAAGGAAACATGCGCGCCATCCAAAGCTTATGGGCTCCGACATCGCACACTACCAGATCGTCCTGAGCAAGAGCACTACGAAGTTCTTGGATGACCTGCTGCGGACGCAGTGGCCAGCCGGGTGTGCCGGCGTATTCGCTGCGCAGACCGGAGGCGACGGCCTCGCGTCCCCGTTCGGCCCAGAGAGGCTCGAACGTAGCCATCCCGTCCGCCATCCGGTCGAGTGCCTGCCCCACATCGCCGAGCACGCCCACGTCGACGACGTAGTGCGCATCGACGTCCGCCGGAGAGACATCGACGTGTACGATGCGTTTGTCTCGGTTGGGATTCCACAAGCAGGGCGCGTATTCGACAAAGTCGTACCCGACGGCCACCACCACATCAGCTTGTTCGACCACTCTCGCGGCATAGTCTCTTCCCGGAAACCCAATCGTATACAGCGACAGGGGATCACTGTCCGGCACAATCCCTTTCCCCATGAAGGTGTGCACCACCGGGATGTTCAGCCCCCGCGCAAACCGCCGGACTGCCTCGTCGGCGCGTCTGCGCACCACGCCGTTCCCGGCCAGGAGGAGTGGTCTCTTGGCTCCTGAGAGCACGGCGATGGCTCGCTTCACTTGCACGGATGAGGGCTCGGGAACACGCGGTGATTGGACCCGGAGCGGAGGGAAAACCTCTGATTCTCTGAGTCGCTCGGCTGCCACATCTTCGGGCACTTCCAGATGAATCGCGCCGGGCTTTTCTGTTTCGGCGGTCTTGAACGCCTTGCGCACCGCTTCTGGAATCATAGTCGGCGTCGCGATCACACCATTCCACTTGGTAATGGGCTTGAAGAGCGCCTGCAAGTCGATGTACTGGTGCGACTGTGCATGTTTACGCTCTGTGGACACCTGCCCGCTGATGGCGACCAGCGGGGCATGATCCAGGTTGGCATCGGCCACGCCGGTCATCAAATTGGTCGCCCCTGGCCCAAGCGTGGACAGACAGACCCCGGCTTTTCCGGATAGTCGCCCGTAGACATCGGCCATGAACGCGGCACCCTGCTCATGACGCGTCGTGACAAACCGAATCCGAGAGCCGAGGATGGAGTCCATCACATCGAGCGTTTCCTCGCCTGGTATGCCGAATATGACCTCCACACCTTCGTGTTCGAGGCAGCGTATCAACAGATCGGCAGCGTTCACGGGATCTTTTCCAATCGCGCCAATTGAATGCAGCAAGGACAAATGTCGACAGCTGAGCGCATCACGACTATGGTGACAAGCAGGCCGCTCCCACGATCCGGCCTATGGACAGCCACTTCCCCAAACCAGGAGGCGCCGCACTCGATCGCCCAACATCATTCGCTCAGATCAACGACCTGATGAAGCAGCGGATTACAGCCTCCGCCACAGCCTGTCTGGTTGAGGTCACCTTTCGCTTTTTCCGCCGCTTCTTTCGTAGCCCAGAGGGAGAAGGAAAACTCCCGACAAGGAGCAATCACGGCAAATGGCCCCTCCCCCCTGAGCCATCGGGCACGATCTCCCCACCTCTGCGTTGCTCTTATACGCCAAGAAGACGTGGCCATACTCTTGCCCACCTCCTGGATCGACCATTGCCCGACGGGTGACGGGACACGGTTCATCAGGTAAGCCGCCTCGGCCTCCTGAAGTCCAGTGCCCTCGCGTGCAGAGACGAGACGCCCTCAGACGGTGCTTTTGAGCCGGTCAAGAATCGCTACGAGGACTCCCTTTCGCTCTTGCAAGCCGTGCCGCATGGCCTGGTTGTCGGTGTGACCGATCTCGGTACCAAGGTCCCAAATGGCATTCTCGACCGTCCAGGACAATACCTCCTGTT
>JARFPM010000017.1 GCA_030444405.1 Nitrospira sp. | reverse complement strand
TGGGCGCGGTGGGCAACCAGGGATTCGTACATCAACGGGAATATGGCGATCGACTGGACCCATTACCGCGTAGCTGCCTTTGAACAAACCGCAGTTGATTGCACAGTCGCCGAGGGCGATGACGATTTTCGGATCAGGCGTTTGCTTGTGCACGTCTTTCAAGGCTCGCTCCATGTTGACGGTGACCGGCCCCGTCACAACTAATGCGTCCGCATGACGTGGCGAAGCTGCGATGTGAATGCCGAACCGCTCGGCGTCGTATACCGGATTCATCAAGGCATTCATTTCCATCTCGCAGGCGTTGCAGGAGCCTGTGTCGACTTCCCGGATTGCGAGAGATCGTCGGAAGGTGTTAGCCCTTTCCGTCACGGCTGGGTTGATTGGTTCCGAGAGCATTTCAGATTCTGGATATTGTCCCGTGACGACGCCCGTCTTCAGACTTTTTTTGATAATACGAAACATGGCTCGTCCCTTTCTCAGAGATCATTGCCCGCATAGGACAGGTTGAAACTCTTGTTGATCAGTGGAAAATCAGGAATGATGTTCCCTAATACCGCCCACTGTATGGCAGGCCAATTGACGAATGAGGGATCGCGGACTTTGCAGCGATGAATCATTCCATCGTCTCCGGCCGATACGAAATAGAGAATCTCGCCTCGCCATCCTTCCACGGCAGCTACTGCCCAGGCTCCAGGAGGTGCCGATCGGTCGGGCTCTGCCGCTATCGGACCATCCGGAATCCGCGCGTGAATCTCACGAATGAGCCGGATGGATTCGTGGATTTCATCGCCACGGACGCGCAATCTCGCTCGTGCGTCACCATAGCGGTAGAGCGCGACGTTGACGGGCAGTTCGTCATACGCGGCGAAGGGGCGATCACGGCGGACATCCTGATCCATCCCTGACGCCCGCCCGACCACTCCCGTCACGGCGTGATCCCAGGCAATCCGTTCAGTCAGAACCCCTGTGGTTTCAAGCCGATCCGTGAGTGAGGCATTGGCAAAGATGATGGCGCCCACTTCGGAAAAGTCCTTCTGGATGCCGTTGAGTTCATCAACAAGGGTGCCGAGTTGGCTGCGATCGACGTCCCAACTGACTCCCCCGACCCGCATGACGCCCCGCAGGAAGCGCGATCCAACCAGCCGGTCATTAAGCTGCATGATCCGTTCCTTGATCCGACCGCAATGCGCATGGGCCAGCGCATAGGCTGTGTCATTGCACATGGCGCCGATGTCGCCGAAATGATTGTACAATCGTTCCAGCTCCAGAAAGAGCGAACGAAGGTAGTTGGCGCGTCGTGGCACCTGGAGGTCCAAAAGCGTTTCAACCGCTTGGCAATAGGTGAGGCTGTGTCCCACCGTTGTGTCCCCCGACACGCGTTCTGCCAGCAGCACCGCGTCGATCAGCGTGAGTTGCTCGAACAGTTTTTCCACGCCACGATGTTTCCAAAAATGCCGTAGTTCGAGCTGCATGATTGGTTCGCCGGCCACGGAAAACCGAAAATGTCCCGGCTCGATGATCCCGGCGTGAATCGGTCCGACCGGGACTTCGAAGACCCCCTCCCCTTCAATATGGTGGAACCGGTATTCGCCTTGTTGCCGTCCCAAGACGTTGTTCCACGAAACGTCTTTCTGTAACGGATGGGTTCCCTTCGGCCAATGCTCGTGTCGAACCAGACGACGGAGATCCGGATGGCCTTGCGGGATCAAGCCGAAGAGATCACGAATTTCCCGTTCATACCATTGTGCAGCATGAACCGACGGCGTGATCGATGTGAACAGACGGTCATCTCCGATCAACTCTGTCGTAACGAGCACGAATGGTTGGCGGGACTTGAATGCGAACAGGTACTGCAACTCGTACTTCTTCTCCAGAGGTCGGCAATCCACCGCGAACAGCAGAGCCAGGCGGCCCTGCATCTTCTCATGAAGAAACCGGACGAGTTCCGGGAGTTGGAGTTTGTCGGTACGATACTGCACCAGAGCTGTGCCTGAGGGGTAATCCGGAATCACGCCGGGAAAGGCTGTCTGTATCTGCTGTTCGATTGATCGTTCAGGCGATGGACTGTCTGTCACTATACCCTCCCGACTACCAGTTGACCAACAGGGTTGAGGCGGCTTCAAAGAGCTGCTGCAACGGAGGCGGCAGAGCCCAGCAGAATCCCACGAGCACAGCTCCCAAGAGAATGATTGGAACGTGTCCCACGGACCACTGCTCCCCGGGGACGATGTCCTTGGGAGCTACGCCCCAGACCATGCCAGCGATGCGGTAGAGAAGACCGCCGAAGGCAACAAGACTGCAGAGCAGGAGAACCACGATGGGAAACCTTGTGCCCGGCTGGGTCCATTCACCTGGGAGGCCCGATGATCCCAGCGCCGTGATGATCTGCATCTCACTACTGAAGAGCGCAAAGGGCGGGAGTGTCGCCAGAGCCAGTCCTGCAATGAGGAGCGCCAGAGCAGACCAGGGCAGGACGGTCGTAAGGCCATGGACCTCATCGATCTCGACCGACTTGAACCGGCGGTGGATATTGCCTGCCGCAAAGAAGGCGAGCGATTTGGCAAAGGCATGATTGACCAGATGGAACAGGCCGCCAAAATTTCCGATGGGCCCGCCGATCCCGAACCCGACCATCGCCAAGCCCATGTGCTCAATGCTGGAGTAGGCAAAGAGGCGTTTGTAATTGTGCTGCAGGAGGATAAAGAACGCCGCCAGCGCGAACGATACGAGCCCGAAGAAGGCTAATAGACCACCGGTGAAAGCCGGAGGCACGGCCTGATCGACGATGCCCCGGCATCTCAGAATGGCATAGACCGCCACGGTTTCCAGCACGCCCGCCAGCATGGCCGCTACCGGTGCCGGCGCCTCCGTGTAGGCGTCCGGCAGCCAGCTGTGCATCGGCACGAGTCCGACTTTTGTGCCGTAGCCGACAAACAGAAACACAAAGGCCAATTTCAGAATGTGGGGGTCCAACTGCGAGGCCACCTGCTGAAGCTGGGTGATATTGAGGGCCGAACTGACATCTCCCAGTACACGCAGGGAGGAATAATACATCAGCACGACTCCGAACAGAGCCAGGGAGATTCCGACGGAACAGAGGATGAGATATTTCCAGCCGGCTTCCAACGATTCGCGCCGCCGCCAGAAGGCGATGAGAAACGTCGTCGTCAGCGTCGTGGCTTCGATCGCCACCCATTGGACCCCTAAGCTGTTGGCGACGGTCGCGACAACCATGGTCAGCAGGAACATATGAAACAGGAAGAAAAACAGATTGAGGCGCTTGGGTGCGATGACGCCGCGGGCGACTTGTTCGTCCATATACGACCGCATATAGAGGGAACAGGCGAGACCGACCGTCCCGATAATGAACAGAATGACCGACGAGAGGGCGTCGATGTAAATGATCTCGCCGAACGCCGTGAGCGAGCCTTGCCCTAAGACAGATCGCGCGATCATGACTTCTGCGGCAACCAGTGTTCCAATGCTGGTCAAATTGGTCACATGGAGCCAGCGCGAGCTGGACAGCAGCAGGCTGAGCCCACCCGCTAGCAGCGGCGCGAGCAGGAGCAGGCTGACGGCGATCGTCATGGTGAAATCGCTCATTCCTTCAACTCACTGAGGTGGGCGGTATCGACGCTATCGAAGGTATCTTGCAGCCGATTCGTATAGATGCCTGCGATCAAGGCTGCGACCAATACATCGAAGAACACGCCTAATTCGACGATCAGCGGCATGCCATAGGTTGCAGCGGTGGCTCCTAAGAAAAGGCCGTTTTCCATGACCAGAAACGCGATCATTTGCGTGACGGCCTTCTGGCGGGCGATCATCGTAAAGAAACCGATCAACACGATTGCCAGCGCAATGGCCAGCGAATCACGGGTCAGGAGATGTCCAAACGGAATGATCGGCTGTGTAATCAGGAAGGCGATCATGACCAGCACTCCGCAGATGAGCAGGCTGGCCGGCACATTGATATGCATCACCAGTTCACGCGAGACATTGAGTCGCTCGATCACCTTCTTCAAGATTCGCGGGATGACGATCGCCTTGATGACGATGGTCAGAGTGGCGGCGATGTAAATGTGGTGAATCCCCGTCAGAAATGCGACGAGCGTCGCGGTGAGCGCGAGGAAAACCGATTGCAGGGCAAACAGATCAACACAGGCCGACAGCCGCCGCTGCGCCACGATCGCAAAGCAGGTCAGCAGTAAAAGGGCCGAACCCAAGTCTACCAATTGTGATCCGATCGGTGGTGTCATCAGCGGCACGTCAGCCTCGCAGGACGTAGAAGAAGACAAGTCCGAGCAGCGCCAGGACAAAGGCGGTTCCCAGCAAGTCCGTCACTCTGAAGAGACGCAACTTGGCAAACATCGATTCAAGGAAGCCGATCAACACCGCCAATCCCGAAACCTTCACGAGATAGGTGGCCAGGCCGATGCCGAGTGCGGCCGGCTCCATACTGGTTGCAATTCCCCAAGGAGCGGACACGTTGGCGATCAAGGTCAGAAATACCAAGAGCTTGAGTCCTGCCGCCCATTCAACCAGCGCCAGGTATCGCCCCGAGTATTCTAAAATCATCGCTTCATGGATCATCGTGAGTTCGAGGTGAGTGGCCGGGTTGTCCACAGGCACCCGTCCGGTTTCGGCAATGGCCACGATGACCAGTGCGGCGAACGCCATGAGATGAGGCGACGGATCGGTCACAATGCCTTCGAGTAACGCCGTCTTGTGGACGATAGTGCTCAGATTCGTAGATCCTGCGGTGAGCGCGATCGCAAAGATCGACAGCATCATGGCTGGTTCGGTCAACGATGCCACAATCGCTTCGCGGCTGCTCCCCATCCCTCCGAAGGCCGAACCGGCATCGAGACCGGCCAACATCAAAAAGAATGTGCCCAAGGCCAGCAGGTAGACCAGGGCGATGATATTGCCTGCGAAGTTCAACGGCGTCGTGGACATAAACACCGGCACCAGCAGCCCGGCCGCCAGCGTCGAAGCAAAGAGGATGTAGGGTGTGGCGGTGAAAATCCACGACGTGGTCGATGAGACAACCGGCTGCTTGCGGAAGAGCTTGATGAGATCCGCGTAGGGTTGAAAGACGGCGGCCCCCCGCCGACATTGCAGACGTGCCTTCACCTTCCTGATGAGGCCGACGATCAACGGAGCGACCGCCAATAAGACGACGGTCTGCATGACGATAAGAACGAAGGCGTACAACATCGGCTTACACCGCAAATAATAACAAGACAATCAACGTGACAAAGATATAGGCCAAGTAGAGGTGCAGGCTCCCCGCCTGGATGACCCGCAGCCGCCCGGCTAGGGCGGTAACGAACGCGAGCACCGGATCATAGAGATACTTCTGAAAGATCGGCTCAACGTGAAATTCAAAGCGCCGTCGTTTAGCGAAATACTGTGACTCTTGGAGAAACTCCGTCTCGAGCTTCACCGTCGGTTGATAAATCGAGCTGAATACTCGTTTGATGGGTTGCACAAATCCGGTCGCCGTATACTCCATACGGGGCGTGAGGTTGATCCCGCAGCCCCACGTTTTGTAATAGCGCCGCCTTACGAGCCCACCAAAGGCCGCCACGATCCCGAGCCCAAGCATCGAAAGCACTGTCAGCAGCATGGCAAGGATCGGTGGTGAGAGACTCGAAAACTCCACATTCACCGTGGCTAGCGCCCAGCCGTCAAGGGCCAGCACTTGGCCTTCGATCGACACACCCGTGAACGGCGCGACAACTCGGTCCAGCAGCGGCACGACCACCATCGGTCCGAGACCAAGGGCGACACAGACTGTAGCCAATAAGGCCATCCCTATGCGCATAGGAATCGGAACCTCTCCCGCATGTCGGGCGTGTGTGCTCCGTGGCAGGGCAAGAAACGAAATCCCGAACGCTTTTGCGAAGCAGGCCAAGGCGAGCGCTCCGGTCAGGGCCAGCATCGCCGCTGCAAGCGGGAGCATCAGCTTCAGGAAGGTGTCGGGGATGTGAAAGCTGAGAAAGAGGCTTTGGAAGACCAGCCATTCGCTGACGAATCCATTGGTCGGCGGCAGGGCTGCAATCGACACAGCGCCGATCAAGAAGCAAGCACCGGTCCATGGCATGCGCCGAAGAAGGCCGCCGTATTCCTCCATGTTGCGTGTGTGCGTGGCATAAAGCAGCGAACCGGCTCCCAGGAACAGCAGGGCCTTGAACATGGCGTGGTTGATCGTGTGATACAGTCCGGCCAACAAGCCCAGAGCAGCAAACTCCTTGAGCTCGTAGGTCTGAAACATCATCCCGGCCCCGATCCCCAACAGAATGATGCCAATGTTCTCAACGCTGTGGTAGGCGAGTAAGCTTTTCAAATCATGCTCCATCAGCGCGTACATCACGCCGAGCAACGCAGACACTGCGCCGATCACGAGGACGACGAAGCCCCACCACCAGGGGAACTGTCCACCGAGGAAATCGAAATACACCCGGATCAGGGCATAGATCGCGGTCTTGATCATGACGCCGGACATCAAGGCTGAAATATGCGATGGCGCCACGGGATGCGCATGCGGCAGCCAGACATGGAGTGGCACGATGCCCGCTTTGGTGCCGAAGCCGATCAGGGCCATCAGAAACGCGATCGTTTTCATGCCCTCCGGCAAGGTCTGCGCCGGATGTCGGAAGGCCTCGAACGCAAACGACCCGCCTGCTTGGAAGAAAATGAGGAAAGCCAGGACAATGAACGCGGTTCCCACATGCGTCATGATCAGATAGAACAATCCCGCATACCGCACTTCAGCTTTCTCGTGCTCTGTCACTACGAGGAAATAGGACAGCAACGACATGAGTTCCCAGACCATCAAAAAGAAGAACCCATTGTCTGCCAGAACGACGAGCGTCATGGAGAGCAGAAAGCCGTTGAAGAGGGAGCCGAGCGTCGGGACCGATGCGCGCCCATCAAAATGCCGTATGTATCCAATGGCATAGATCGACGCGGCCAGACCCACGAGGGAGATGGTCAACACGAAGAATGCCGCCAGTGGATCAAGCCGAATGGCGAAGGTGAGCAGAGGAATTGTCGAGGCGAGTGAGCCCGTGGCAGGCTCCGAAGACGTGAGGCCAAGGAGCCCAACGACGACGCCTGCGCTGGTCGTCACGATGGCGGGGGCGGTGGTCGTGATAATTTGAGCTTTGGGCCGTCGAGGGAGACAGAGTGGAAGAAGTATCCCGATCGCATATCCGCCGAGAAGAATCCATAGCAAGTTCAGCATGCGATCGCTTGAAGCCTTAGCATTCTTGTGACATTACCGCGCGGCTGACTGGAGGCTGCGGTTCATCCGTAACATTGGCTGACCTGCGGGCTAGGTGAAGACTTGAGTAGTGAGTAAGTTCGAACCTCGGCTCAGCTTTCAGTACCCAACGCACGGCCCGGTCTTCCTTCACGTCCCGGCATAGCGTCACCTGCAGTACGGCATGGCTGGTCGCCACGGTACCCGTGGCTTGGTCCATCCACACCATCGCCGTAGCACCTCTCGGCAACTGCACCACAACGATGTCCGCATGTCCTGACATGTTCAGCGTGCTCTCCCCGGTCCGTTTTTCTTCATGCTTTTTCCGCTCGCTGAGTCCTTCTTCGCTTTCTTGACCGAGGCCTTGCGCTTTGCAGCCATGGGTGCCCTCCTGAGGTGAATGGTGATGGCTCGATCTACTCGCGAAGCCTAGCGTTCGTCTCTACACTGTCTCCTGCCTCCGGCCTGAGCGTTTGTCTCATCAAAGTCAAAAGGACATCGTCGAGCGCGCCGGAACCGGTGTCCATACTCGGTTGATCTGAGAAGCAGCAGACTGACTCGGGATCACCAGTGGCCTGTAGCATGGAACTCTGAGAGCTCATTTCGGGTGACACTGAGGATGGACATGTTGACGCGTTCATCACGGGTTCCGGTTGGGCGTAGATTGTTTCGGCCTTCACCAGACCTGTGCGGGCCGATCGAAAGGTGACTTCCACAAACTCTCCTTCTCGAAGATTAGAAAGTGCCACTCGTTCCATTCCTCTCGTGATGAGCGTCTGTTCACCGATGATGATGCGAGCGAGGATTGCCCCACTTCCCGGCACGACCGTTCTGACTTGGACCCACCGATAATCAAGAAGGCCCTCGGCAATTCGTTCGAGACGACCCCAGATCGTCGTCATAAGCTCGTCCTCAACGTGCGGATTGTAGCTGATGTCTTGTCTTCTGTTGGCACCGAACGAGACCTTCCCGTGCTATAAGACTGTTGGCATCAAGATCTATGACTACTTTCCAGTGGACCAATGCCTCTTCGCACATTTCCATCGTTTCGAGTAGTGCTGCCAGTTCGCATCGGGAAAGGATATCGCTCGGGCAGGCGGTCAGCAGTTCTTGCAGCCGAGCGAGTCGGACAAGCCAGTCTTCCTTCGGCGATCGAGGAGTTGATAAGGTCTCCCTTCTCGGTTCAACGCTCATGACCGTCCTCCTCCTCACTTATTCAGACCGGTCCTACCATCGCTATGCCGGCAGTGGGTTCACTCGTTCGATCTCGTGATTCGCTGGAATTTGCGTGCCGGTCAGGCGCACGGTTTTCCCGTCTCTCGGCATTTCAATGCCCATGTCTTTCCGGTCAGTCCTGAAGATCTCAATGATATGGTGCATCTGTTATACATCCAGGTCCTGTACGCTGAGCATCGCGTCCTCATGGATGTCATGACAAAACGCTATAGTGAGGCAATTCGTCCCAGCTCGGACCATTTGCAGCGCGAAATTGGCATAGTGACAATGAATATCGATGAACGACGCCACCTCGATTTTGCTTCCCCAAATTGTCAAATTGGGATGGTTGGGATTGATCCCCTCTTCGGGATCAATCTTGGAATATTTGGGTCTGTAATCCGGCATGGGAATAATCAAGACGTTTGGAATCTCCGCCGCAAGCCGCAACATGGCCTCCCTCTTGGCAATCCATTCCGAATGCCAGGCCCAAACATGCAAGGGGCCCGGGGAAAGTTGTTCCGTTACGCATGGGCTCCTGATTTCTTCCCAGTCGTCTTCTCGATAGCACTCTGAATCTCTCTGGAAACTGCAACCCCTTTTTCCTTCAACGCCCTGGCTTGCACCTCAGCCGCGAGATAGTCCCCCTTCGCGATAAGCTCATGTATCGCAGCGAGACCCGCATCTAATCCCGTGAGATCCAGCTTGATCGCTTCTACCGAAGCCCGTTCTTTTCCGGTTGGGGCTTTTGCCATCAGTTCCTTGGCTGACGCCACGACATGCTGGGCAGCTTGTTCCATGGAGAGGGCTGCCGTTTTGGCCGCTTCCTTGTTCTGTGACGCTTTGGCGGCCACGTGCCCGCCGTACTCGACGACCGTGCTCAGCATTTCGTCCGCGTCGGCATAGGATCTGAAAATAGAGAAGACCGTCTCTTGCTTGGCCAATTCATCCTTGGCCAGGGCGAACTCCTGTTCCAATTTCATGAAGTCGTCCTTCGCATAGATCTCCGCCTCCGCAGTTCTGGCGTCGTCGACGGCCTTTTGGGCGGCCTCAAGTTGCCTGGTGGGCGGTTGCGTGCAGCCGTTCATCAATAAGATTGCGAGGACGACTCCCGCTCCGGTGATCTGTGACACAAAGATCATTACTCTTCCGCCTTGCGTTCCTCTCGACTGACTCGTTCCTCTGCCAGAAGGGAGTCTCTGCATACTGGGTGCCGCGAAAAGCGAGCGGACAAAGCAGTAGATTTATTGCGCGCTTTCAACGGGAATCTACAAACCAGAGCATCGTCGGATTCACGAGCCGACTGGGAGCACACTAGTCATCTGCAAGATCTGCAGGTCGTAATCCTTCAGCTGATGGGTGAGACGCGGATGTCTTTTGACGGATCGCGGAGTTACCGCTTTGATGTAGCCGATGAAACACGTGCAAGAATTGCAGATCGAAGAGGAGAGGAGACAAGAAGGTTGATTTAGTGCGGGTAAGCTTGGGGGATCCTTACTCGCGGATACCGTATTCCTTGATCTTGTACTGGAGGGATCGCAGGCTAATACCGAGCAGTTTGGCGGCTTTCTCGCGGTGGTTGGTGACTTCCAAGAGGGTCCGGCGAATTACTTCTTTTTCGACCTCCTCCAAGGGCCTTCCAAGGGTGACGACCATGGTTCTAATATCTTCTTGGCTGGCCCGAATCTCCTCCGGCAAATGCTGGGGCTGGATCATATCCTCGCGTACGGTCACGACCAGTCGTTCGAGGAGGTTGCGGAGTTGCCGAATATTTCCCGGCCAGGCATACAGCCGTAATAGCCGCATCGCTTCTCGCGAGACTTCCTTTGACGCTCGTTGATGCTGCGCACAAAATTCTGGCAGGAACGTCTCAACAAGGAGGGGAATGTCGTCTCCGCGTTCCCGCAGCGGCGGTAGTTTGATAGGTACAACATTGAGCCGATAAAAGAGATCCTCACGAAAGTCGCCTTGCTTGACGGCCTCCGCCAAGTTGCGGTTGGTGGCGGCAATTATTCGGGCATCCACTTTCACGACCTTCGTTCCACCCAGACGGCGGAATTCTTTGGTCTCCAAAACGCGAAGGAAGTCGACTTGGGATTTTAAGGAGAGCTCACCGATCTCGTCCAACAAGAGCGTTCCGCCGTCTGCCAGTTCGAATCGGCCGGCCTTAGTGATCAGCGCGCCGGTGAAGGCGCCTTTTTCATAGCCGAATAACTCGCTTTCGAACAGGTTCTCGGGCAATGCCCCGCAATTCATGGTAATCAACGGCCCGTCGGCCCGAGGGCTTTTATGATGGATTGCACGCGCGACGAGTTCCTTCCCGGTTCCACTTTCCCCCGTGAGCAAGACCGTCACATCGCTGTCCGCCACCATTTCTACCAGGCTGTAGACTCGCTGCATGGCTTCGCTCTCGCCGACCATTCGTTCGAAACGTGTTCTCGTTTCGAGTCGATCACGGAGCTGCTGGTTTTCGATGGCGAGAAGGTGTCGCTCGAGCGCTTTCTCCACAACGATGGAGAACCGCTCACGATCGATGGGCTTGGTGAGATAATCGTAGGCGCCGAAGCGCATCGCTTCCACTGCGGTTTCGATGGAGCCGTAGGCCGTCATGACCACGGCCTCCGTGCAGGGCCATTTCGTGTGCAGCCGCCGCAGGAATTCCATCCCGCCGATTCCCGGCATGCGCAAGTCGCTAATCACCAAATCCATGCTGGTCGTTTCAAGCAGATCCAGCGCCTCTTCCGCTGTGCCCACCCCTCGCGCCTGATATCCCTTCCTTTCGAGTAGGGTGACCAGCGCGTTGCGAATGTTCACCTCGTCGTCAACGATGAGGATGTGCGCGGTGTTCGTCATGCCCCTGCCCCAAGCTTCTCAATGGATTCGGCGGCGACGGGGAGTTTTATGACCACTGTGGTTCCACTCCCTGGTACGCTGGAAACACGAATGGTGCCGCCGTGGTCCTGCATAATTCGATAAGCAATGGCCAGGCCGAGGCCTGTTCCACCAGCCTTCGTGGTGTAGAACGGCTCGAACAGATGCGACAGGTCTTCTTGCTTGATTCCGATCCCCGTGTCGGACACGACGACCTCCACCCAGCGAACATCGGCATTTCTCCGTACCTGCGTGATGATCGAACAGCGCCCACCGTCCGGCATGGCGTGGAACGCGTTGACCAGGATGTTGACGAGGACCTGGCTGATTTGTGTCTCGTCCCCAAACACTGGGGGTAATCCTTCTTCAACCCGTTCCTCCAGTTGGATCTTCCGCTCCTGTGCCTCGAATTGCATGAGTGCCATGATGTGTGCATTGACCTTTCGCAAGTCCACTTCATGGAGGCCCATTGAGGTGGGACGCGCAAATCTCATGAAGTTATCCAAAATCACGGAGAGGCGCCGACATTCGGCATTCACGACTTGAAGATAGTGCACCGCGTCCGGTACCAGCCCGCCCCGTTCCTTCAATGTTTCATCGAGGAGATGCAAGTTCAAATCCATCGCGCTCAGGGGATTCCGTAGCTCATGGGCGACGCCGGCGGACAAGGTATGGAGAGCGGCAAGTTTCTCCGCAACGAGAACCCGCCGTTCGAGCGCCAGCCATTCCGTGACGTCCTGAGCTTGCAAGATGACGCCCGCCGGTTGTCCGTCATCTCCGGTCAATTCAGCGGTGCCAATGCGGATGGTATGAACGATCCCGTCGTGAGTTCCATAGGGCACGTCCTTCTGTCTCGAGTACTCGTGTGAGCGTAGCGCCCCATCAAGTGCTTCACGAACGGTATCTCCTTCCGCAAAGACCGATTCGTACGAATGACCCAACAGGTCTGCCCCGGCACGTTTCAATACCGCCTCCGCCATGGGATTGACGGCTGTGATCACTCCAGCGCGGTTGAGAGTCAAGACGCCGGTTGGGATACTTTGTAAGATGTTGCGCGCTAATCCCTTTACCTCCTCGAGTGTGCGGCGAGTACTGTCGTAGTGCAGGAAGGTGATGACTGCCGCGATTCCGATCGCGCTCACCAAGAATACAAGAAGCGTCACGACGATCAGGTCGCTACGCGACTGCCACAGAGCTGGGAATAGTTCCGTGGGAACGCTCTTACCTTTGGTGAAACCCTGCAGGAGGAGTTTTTCGCGTTCGAGACTGAAGAGCAGAATGACGGAGACGACCAGGGCCAGAATCAAAAGGACGGACGCGATCAGCCGATAGGGGATCCTTCGGAAGACAGTGGTTTCTGGGATGGGTCTGAACATCGCAATGTCACATAGACGCGCACACCGCCACTATGCTACCACGCACAAGGTCTCCTGTGCGCCGAGCTCAACTCACAGCAGGACTTACACTAACTAAGTGTTTTCATCATGCGCGGAATCAGGAGGCTATCGGTGGCGCCATGGTCTGGGATAGCAGTTGCGGTCCATCTTCCGATCAGAGCTTTAGGAGAAGCATCCACGTTTAGTCCAGTTCGGGAAGAAACGCCATCGATCGCTTTCATTTTGGAATCTCACGATTTCGATAAAGACTCCAATACCGCTAATATCATGGTGCAAAGTTTGCACCTTTCTCCTCTACTTGGAGCTTGCCTTCGCTGGCCTCGTAACAGTTCTTTTATTGAGCATGTGAAAAATCCAGCATATGTCCAAGGAGTTTCACGGGGCATAGGAGTTGCCTTTTGATATCTCATAAGGCGGCTAGGGATCGTTGGTCAGCAAACGAGGGAAGATTAAATGGGTGGGCATGGGGCTTTCAGACGGTCTGCGCAAGTGTTGTGGTCGTGCTACTGCTTGTGTCTCTTCCTATGATGGTCAAACTCGGCAATATTTCGGTGTGTGCCCAAGGTCCAGCGGTTTCGGCTCAATGCGGAAGAATGCTCAGGGGAGAACTGGTCGGAGGAGTTTCGTCGGTTGGTATGCACAACACAATCTCCGTCCCGATTTGAACTACCACGGCAATTGCAATTGGATAAAGCCGATCCATCGGCAGGTAACAGTAAGCGCATAACATAATCGGAGGGGACATGAGAAAAACGATTCCGACAGGACTATGGATGACGGTCTGTGCATCAGCGATGCTGAGCCTCGGACTGTGCGAGAACGCCGAGGCGTATGAGTCGGGAACCGTTACAGATGGCGCGACAGTGCAGGGTAAGATCACGTTCACTGGCCCAGTGCCGGAGCCGAAAGAATTCAAACTGCATCGCTACCCAGACCGCGCATTTTGTGGTGAGCTGTCGGATGGAAACGGACATCGTCTCCTGAAAGAAGTCAATATTGGCCCAGAGGGTGGGCTCAAGGATGTGGTGATCATTGTGGATGACATTCAGAAAGGAAAGCCGTTTACCTTCACCGATGCCGAAGTAGAAGCGACTATGTGCCAGTTCCTGCCGTTCGTCACCGTGGTCAGCGATAAGCGTCGAGTCACTGTGGTCAATCGAGATCCGGTCGCACACGACATTCAAGGGTATGCCTATGACCTTGCAGGGGTCGATATCGTCCTCCATCGCCCTGCGCTGCAAGCGAGCGGGACCACTGATGTCGTGCAGCTAGTCAAAGGACGGAAAGTGTTTACCATACAATGCGGCATGCATCCCTATATGCAGAATTGGGGCTACGCGATCGACAATCCCTACTATGCCGTGACGAGCCTCAATGGTTCGTTCGCCATCGGCGATCTCCCGGCCGGCACGTACCATATCAAGGCATGGCATCCGATTTTAGGAACGCAAACGCGGGAGATCACAGTGAAACCGAACGAGACACAGTCACTCGATTTTTCATTTGAAGACAAGTGATGAACATGGAACGCTTGTCATCACGGGGCAACCGATGATACGAGAGGATCAACCGGCGTTCTGAATTTGCGCAGGGTGGAGGTTTTCTAATGTGTTAATGCTTGCTCCCTCCTATTTCCACACTTGAAGGCGACAGCGTATCCCCTTTGCTTGATCTTCAGTCTTTGTTCCGTTTATTGTGACGGTTGCGGAACTGGCCGTGCGGTCAAGCCGAAGCAGTTTTCATAGACCAGGAGTTATGCAGTGACGCAACAGGCCCGTGAAGTCGATATGGCACAATATCGTATCCTGCAGGAGCCATTTTATGCGGAGGTCTGCGGGGAGGTTGGTCTGTTCACCATTGCAGCCGAGAAAAAACTGCCGGTTATGCTGAAGGGACCGACCGGCTGCGGGAAAACCCGTTTTGTTCAATACATGGCGTACAAGCTCGGCCGACCGTTGATCACCGTCGCGTGCCACGAAGATCTCACGGCATCCGACTTGGTGGGCCGTTACCTCCTGAAGGGGCAGGATACCGTGTGGATGGATGGGCCCTTGACCGCCGGGGTGAAACATGGGGCCATTGTGTATCTCGACGAGGTGGTGGAAGCCAGAAAGGACACGACCGTCATCATCCATCCCCTCAGCGATGACCGGCGGGTGCTCCCGATCGAGAAAAAGGGCCAGATTGTGGAGGCTGCCGACGAGTTTATGCTGGTGATCTCTTACAACCCCGGCTATCAAAGTGTCCTCAAAGATTTGAAGCAAAGTACGAAGCAGCGATTCATGGCGATCGAATTCGACTACCCCGCGCCGGATATCGAAACGATGGTGGTTCAGCGGGAGGCGGGGGTGGAGCCTGCGATCGCCGGGAGTCTCGTCAAGCTCGGCCAAAAGGTCCGCAACCTGAGAAGCCATGGGTTGGAGGAAGGCGTCAGCACCAGACTTCTGATCTATGCCGGTACGCTCATGAAACAAGGCGTACCACCCGAACGGGCCTGTGATGTGGCCGTCGCTCGTCCGATCACTGATGATTCGGACATGCAACGCACGATACTGGAATTTGTCAAAGCGATCTTTTGAATCCATCGATTCTCGGGGATTCCCTTTCTGCCATCGCACGGGACAGTGAGCGGGGTGCGCTCCTGACCGTCCATGTCCAACCGGGCTCTTCACGTACTGAGTGCGTCGGAATTCATGGCGACGCCATAAAGATCCGCCTGGCAGCTCGTCCGATCGACGGTGCGGCCAACGACGAGCTGATTCGCTTCATCGCCGCTCGGTGTGCCGTGCCGCGTGCAAACGTGCAAATTCACGCCGGGGCTGAAGCTCGGCGCAAACGACTGTGTGTGAAAGGGGTCTCGGCTCAGGCGCTGTTGGCTCGATTGCTGTCGAGAAACGAGAAAGAAATGAAGCAGGTATGAAGGCATTACGAATCAGCAGCTTCGTCTTGGCTGTGTTGATGCTCTCAGCTTGTTCCAGTGCACGCCCGGTGCTCTATCCCAATGCCCAGCTGGAGTCGGTGGGAAAAGACGGGGCGGATCGCGATATTGAAGCCTGTCGGCAGTTGGCGGAGTCGGCCGGCGCGGAGGAAGGTGGTGGGGGAAAGGGAGGGCGTATTGCAACGAGCACGGCAGTCGGCGCCGGAGTCGGTGCCGCGAGTGGAGCGGTGGGAGGAGCGATTTCCGGAGCAGCGGGGCGAGGCTCGATGATTGGTGCGGCAAGTGGAGCGGTCTGGGGGCTCTTGACCGGTCTGGTTCATGCCGCCGGCCCTTCTCAACCGAGCCAAGCCTACACGAATTTCGTGAACCGGTGTTTGCAAGAGAAAGGATATGAAGTCACAGGCTGGCAGTGAGGGGGAGGAGGCATAGACCGGACGGATGAACACTCGTGCTCGCTGTCCGCGCACCATCGGAATGTGCTCGGACAATGCGCGCAGTTGAGTGTCCACCCGTCCGGTCTATGCGGAAAGAAGAGAGGAGGATCTGGAGGAGCAATAGCGCCAGGCGCTCGCGTGGACAGGGGGAACGTGCGGCGTCTCGGCGCCGCAAGGGTGGGTGGGTGAGAATGGAAATAGGCCCTCGTTGGATGCGCGCAATGGAAACGACTTTGATGCCCAATCTGAGTGGTGAGGAGTGCAAGGTAGAATGCGCTCGGACAGTGCGCGCAGTTGAGTGCCACCCATCCGCTCTGCGAGGGAAGGTGTGAAGAGAGCGGGAGCGTTTCAGTGGAGGCTCATTGTGCTTTGCCAGCCCGCGCGGGCAGCGGGTCTTATCCCGTCGCCAAGGTACATTGGAAGGCTCTGGGTGGAACAAGTTCTATTTGGCCATGTGTGAGGGATGTGCACAATTGGGAAAAACCTCGACATTTCGTCTAAAGGGTGAGAAGTGAAGGAAAGACTAGAAAGCACTCCAGGGAATTTCTGTGGCCGATCGATCTTCGCTGTGCCTGATAGGAATCATCCTTCTACTGACTGTCACAGCCTGTGCTGGCCCACAGCCGATCTTACGGTCGAATAAACAACTCCACTTCTATGGCAAGCAGCTAGCTCAACAGGAGATTGAATCCTGTCGGAGGCAAGTTGAAAAGACGGGGTTACGGCATGGGACCAACCAAAGCGCGAACGCTGCAACCGGTGCGGTGCTCGGGCTGACACTTGGCGGTGCGGTCGGCGCGTCGGCGGGGGTGGTCGGGGGATTATCAGGAGTGGCGATCGGAGCCGCCGCCGGTAGCGGACTTGGATTGGTCGCTGGATTACTCGGAGGAACGTTCATGCCGCTGCAACCGGAACCGCCATATGCCGATGCCGTCACGAGCTGTTTGAAGGAAAAGGGTTATGAAGTCAGAGGATGGGAGTAGTTGATGATCGATCAATTCCAAATCGGGCGAGGTCTAAAAGCGGACAAACGCCAACAAATCGATCCGTTGTCTCATTTCTCAGCAGTGGTGCCTTCAGCTGGCTTGAATTCCCGTCACAGGCTCCTTGATCGATCTCCTTCATTTTGTCGCTATCATCTTTCACCATAAGCGCCGTCCGCTCCGAAAGCCGATCATCCGGCACTGTGCCGATCCTTCGCCACCTGATCTGTATATACTGATCTCTTGATTCCTCGGTTGTTCCACCTCTAACCCCTCGTACCTGCAGCAGAATCAGAAATCTCAAATTCGCAGTGTTGCACTGGAATGCAAGTTGCTGAGCTGGAATGTGTGGTGATGAGTTTTGGCTTGGCGGAGAGAGGCGGTTTACAACCAACGGCAGCGACGCCATCATGCAAGCGTGATCACGAATCGCTCAGGCGTCGTGTAAGGATTAGGAGGACACATCATGTTTGTTGTCGTAGGGGCTACCGGGAATACAGGGTCTGCAGTTGTGGAGACATTGCTGAGCAAGAAGCAGCCGGTGCGGGTGATCGTCCGCTCGGCCGACAAGGGGACCGCGTGGAAAGCGAAAGGGGCGGACATGGCCGTGGCGTCGCTTGACGATGTGCCTGCGTTGACCAAGGCATTCGAAGGAGCGAAAGGGGTCTATTTGTTGGTGCCACCGAATTACGGGGCTGAGGCGTGGTTGGCGGATCAACGAGCGCGGATGGATCGCGCGGCGGAAGCCGTTCAGAAGAGCGGAGTCGAACATGTTGTGTTGCTGTCGTCGGTCGGGGGGCATCTGCACGGTGGGACCGGTCCGATTCGAGCCGCGAGTTATGGAGAACATGCGTTGGGCTGTGTGGCCAAGCGTCTGTCCATTCTCCGTCCCTGTTATTTCATGGACAACTGGGCGCCGGTCATTGGTGCGGCCAAGGCTCAGGGTGTTCTTCCGACATTCATTGCGCCACCGGCGAAGATTCCCATGATTTCGACCAAGGACATCGGCAGGGTTGGTGCGGAACAATTGATGATTGGTGGCTATGGTAAGCAGATCGTGGAAATGGCGGGCCCTGAAGAGTACAGCCCGGATCAAGTTGCTTCGGCACTTGGTCAGATCTTGGGCAAACCGGTGAAGGCCCAACATGCGCCCCTGAGTGCCGTTGTTCCGACATTCAAATCGTTTGGGTTTTCCGATGAAGCGGCAAGATTATTCGAAGAAATGTACACCGCTTTCTCAACAGGCGCGATCGGGTATGAGCACCCTGACAAGCTCGTGCGGGGTACGGTGACGCTGGATGACGCGCTACGAACGATGGTGTGAAGGAGGACCACATGGCTACCGGGACGGCTGTTGTCAAAGAAGTAACAGGGATCTATCAACCAGGATCGGCCCATATGGTCGGAGATGGGTTTCCTGTGCGGAACCTTTTCCCGAGCAACGACCTCGATCGAGAGGTCAGTCCGTTTCTCATGCTGGACTATGCCGGGCCACACTATTTTGAACCGACCGATCACCCGCGGGGCGTCGGTGAGCATCCGCACCGCGGTTTTGAAACCGTGACCATCATCTATCGGGGCATCGTGGCCCATCGAGATTCCGCCGGAAATGCCGGCGTGATCGGCCCGGGCGATGTGCAATGGATGACCGCAGCCTCCGGGGTCGTGCATGAAGAAATGCATGAGAAGAATTGGGCGAAGAGCGGCGGCACATTGCATGCGATTCAGCTGTGGGTCAATCTGCCGCGTGCACAGAAGATGTCGGCGCCCCGTTACCAGACGATCCTGAACGCCGATATTCCAAAGGTCGAACTCGAAGGTGGCGCAGGCCGACTGCGTCTGATTGCTGGAACGGCTCAGGGACAGAAAGGGCCGGCCCATACGGTGACACCGATCGAACTCTATGATCTGGAGCTAGTTGCCGGCCGCCGTGTGGAGTTGAATCTGCCGGACGGGCACAATACATCCATCTTCGTCGTACAAGGCCTGGTTTCGGCGAATGGTTCACGTGACGCCGGAGAGGCGGAATTGTTTGTGTGCAGGCGGAATGGATCACTCGTGACGATTGAGGCCAAGTCAGATAGTCGGATTTTGCTCATGAGTGGTGAGCCTATCGATGAGCCGATTGCGCGGTACGGTCCGTTCGTCATGAATACCAAAGCCGAACTCGTACAAGCCGTGAACGATTATCAAGCGGGAAAGATGGGCCACCTGTCATGAATGACCGAGCGCTGGCAGTCGAAGTCTATTCCGATGTGATCTGTCCCTGGTGCTATGTGGGCAAGCGGCGGCTGGAACGGGCACTCAAGACATGGGATGGGGTGCCTGTGAACATCCGATGGCGGCCATTTCAACTGAATCCGACCATGCCGCGCAACGGGATGGATCGACGACAGTACCTTGACGCGAAGTTTGGCAGCCCTGATGCTGCTCAAGCGATCTATGATCAAGTCTCGACAGCAGGTACCGAAGAAGGCATCCATTTCGATTTTGAGCGCATTGCTCGCACGCCGAACACATTCGCCGCCCATCGCCTCATCTGGTTGGCGGGGCATCATGATAAACAGGATGAGATGGTCGAGATGCTCTTTCGCCAGTATTTCCTGGAGGGAGGAGATATCGGGAACATCGAGACATTGTCCCAAGCTGCTGCGCATGCGGGGCTTGATCGAGCAGCGATCGAAACCTTTCTGGCGGGCGATGGGGGGATAGAAGCTGTGAAGGCAGAGGAAGCAGCTGGCCATCGTGTGGGCATACGAGGTGTTCCGTATTTTGTATTCAACAGGACGTCTGCACTTTCTGGAGCGCAACCGCCAGAGCAGTTGTTAGTTGCCTTCAGGCAGAGTGAAGCCGGCTTGTCAGTGGGAAAGGCAGGTGTGTAATGGCCGTTCAAGTCTACGGATGTAACCACGTCGTGATCGAGGTCACCGACGCCAAGAAAGCAGTCAAGTTTTATCAGGATGTCTTCGGCTTGAAAATGCTGCGTGGTGGGGAAGGAGCAGCCTGGTGTAAGCTCGGCGAACATCAGTTTATGGCGATTTTTGAAGTGGAGGAATTGCAGCCTGACCGCACGAAGCACTTCGGGCTCATGGTCCGCGATGCGAAGCAGATACAAGAAGTCCGCAACAAGCTGACGAAGAAGTATAAATTGAAGCTCCATCCGGACTTTCGCTGCGACTTTCGCGATCCTTGGGGGAATCGCATCCAAGTTGGGGACCTCAGCGATGAATCGTTAGTGTGGCTTCTCCCTTATCAGGAAGTGCAGAAAACCGGGATTACATTGACCTCCAAGCCTCAAAAGGAGAAACGACCATGAGTACGGCGAATCTACAACGCGGTTGAACGATCTCTTCGATCACATCCGGCAGGGCAAAATCATCGAGGCGATGAATGAATTCTACGACAAGGACACGGTGATGCTGGATAACGCCAATCCGCCGACGGTGGGCCTTGCCGCGAACATCGAGCGGGAAAAACAGTTCATGAGCGGCGTGAAAGAGTGGAAGGGATGCAATGTAACCGCCTCAGCCGTGGGTGACAACGTCACGTTCTAATGGATGTAGCCTCGACTTCATCGCGATGACGAGGCAGCCGGTCCATATGGAACAGGTGGTGGTGACAAGATGGAACAACGGCAAGATCGCTCACGAACGTTTCCGTTACAAATCTGCAAAGAAGTAAACGTGTCGATCGTGGGGTTGCGATCATTATCCCGTCTTTGAAAGGAGTGTGTCCCATGAAGGAATGGTTGTATGTTGCTGCGCTAGGCGTGGTTCTCCTCGTTGGTTTTCCGGGCTTTAGTGGGGCACAGTCAAGCGCCGATATTGAGCTGATGAAACAGCAACTTGCCGAGGTTCAGCGCCAGCGGCAAGTTGAAACCGCCAATCTGGCCAATTTTGACGACCTCGATTTCAACGTGTACAGCAGTCAGAAGTGGGACCAACTTGGCAGAAGCCACGCCAAGGATATCGTCGTCCACTATCCCGACGGCAGTACAACCAAGGGGTTGGATCCACACATCGAAGCCCTCAAACCGATGTTTGTCTTTGCGCCCGATCACAAAATTATTGACCATCCGATCCGCATCGCCTCAGGGAACTGGACCGCCGTCATGGGAACCATGACCGGAACCTTCACAAGACCAATGCCTATCGGTGGTGGCAAGACGATCGCGCCGACGGGCAAAGCCTTCAAGCTCTAAATGGTCACGATCGGCCGTTGGGAGGGAACCACGATGGCCGAGGAGTGGCTGTTCTGGGACAACCAGACATTCATGAAGCAGTTGGGGTTGGCCCAGTAATCGTGAGCTACTCCAAGCCTTGAAGGATTTGCCATGCGGGAGCGAAGAAGTAGAGACGCCTCTCTGGATAATATTTCTAAGGGGCTGCTTCGTCTGCACAAAGCCTTGTTGGACGACGAACGGGTGTCCTATGAGCGTGTGCACGGACGCATCTCATCCAATGGAGCATTTTTGCAGCTGGTGTTGAACGATGCCTGGTTCACCTGGTTGCGTCCGCTGTCCCAACTGATGGTCAAGCTCGATGAGTTCAGCGATGAGAAAGAGTCCTCAACGCACGAGGAAGTTTCAGTCCTGCTCTCATCTGTGCGGACCCTGTTGACGCCGACGGAGGCGGGGGAGGGATTTGGTCGACAGTATTACAACGCGCTGCAACGAAGCCCCGATGTCGTGCTGGAGCACGCGGCGGTCAGAGCATTGCTCATGCAGTCTATTCCCAACAAGAGGTGAGTCAAATGAAAGCCCACTGCCTTGGTCATGTCGTCTTTTATGTGAAGGATTTGGAACGGTCGCTCAGATTTTACCGAGACCTGTTGGGATTCAACGAAGTGGGGCGGATCTTCAACGGGGCGGCCGCTGCGCTGACTTCCGGGCGAACCCATCATGAGCTGTTACTGATCCAGGTTGGCGATGCGCCGGGGCCTCCGGCTGGGAGACGGCGCGGGCTGTACCATATCGGAATCAAGGTCGGCGACAGCCTTGATGAGCTGCGCCAGGCCAAGCGAGAGTTGGAGCAGGCAGGAATCCCGATCGACGGTATGAGCGATCACACGGTGAGCCAGAGCCTGTATCTCCGCGACCCCGACGGCAACGAAGTCGAACTCTATGTGGATGCAGATGAGTCGCTGTGGAGGAACAATCCGGCGGCGGTGGTGTCGCCGATCAAGGTGTTGCATCTATGAATCCCACAAGCCTGTGGCTACTAGGTTGGCATGCCCTGTCACTGTGGCCCGTGGATATCTCAATTTGCGCTTCCGCAGTCCCGTGTGATCAATCCTGATCGTCCTATCCGTTAATCCGGTTGCCGCTTTGTTTCTTTCGAGTGACGGTATTGTTCTACATAGTTGAGAATGCGCTTCTTCGGTACCGAAAGGCAGTTCAAAGCATGTCGGATGAGCGTCGCCGATGCCTCGACTTCCGTTTGAATGACCTCGGTTGCTCCGACTGCCGCGAGTCTTTCGGCTTCCGCGTCTCCATGAGCGCGAGCCAGGATCGGGACGTTCGGATTGACGTCACGGATGCGACTCACCGCCAGGGCCGCAGGTTCTATCTCTGGTAATGCCACGATTACCAGAGAGGCCTCCGGAACTCGAGCCTTCACGAGCAATTCGCGATGGGAGGCGTCGCCATAGAAGCCGGATGCGCCACGAACCTGTAGTTGGCGAACAACATCCGGATCTCGGTCAATCGCCACATAAGGAAGATTGAAGGCCTCAAAAGCTTTCCCGAGCGAACTGCCGACTCGTCCAAATCCGCACAGGACGACGTGCTTCTCAACGAGTTCACTCTCCACCGGCAAGCACATCGTCTCGGGCGAACCTCGAGCGAGGCGCCTCCGGCCAATCCAGTCAGGTACATACCTGACGAGCGCTGCATTCATGAGAATGGTGATGAGGGAGGCTGCAAGCGTCGCATTGTAGACTTCGCTGCCGATATGACCTGCCGTTCTTGCCACCTGGATAAGAACAAACGAGAATTCACCGATTTGTGTGAGGCCGATCCCCGTCAGGAATGCTGTCATCCATGGGTATCCGAACAGCCGCACGACCGTCGTCCAAATGATGAGCTTCCCGGCCACAATCAAGGCGATCATCGTGCCCAGCAGAGAAAGATGATCAACAATGACTCGGGGATCGATCAGGATACCGATCGTCACGAAGAATAGCGCGACGAAAGCATCGCGCAGCGAGAGCAGTCGGGCCAAGGTTTCGTGGCCATACTCCGATGCACTGATAATGAGGCCGGCCAAGAAGGCCCCTAAGGCGAGTGATAATCCGACCATCTGCGTGATCGCAGCGGTCCCAAGGCTGATTGCGAGCGTGACGAGTAGGAACAGTTCTTGGTTCTGTGTCCTGGCGACGAGCGTCATGATGTGTGGAATGACCGTGGCACCGATGTACCCCAATGGCACCAGAATAAGGAGAGCCTTTGCCAGGGCTTGACCGATTAAAAGCAATCGTCCCGAATCAAACTCGCCGAGGGCCGGCATGAGCACAGTCATCGCCACGACGGCTACGTCTTCGACAAGGGTAATGCCGATCATCACCCGTCCGTGCTGTGAGTGCAGCTCGCCCCGATCAACGAGCAGACGGGCGAGCACCATGGTGCTCGCCATGGAAATGACGGCCCCAATCACGATGCTTTGGATCGTCGTCCATCCGGCCAGGCTTCCCACCACGATGGCCAATCCGATGGACAAAAGAATGCCAAGCGGACCGCCTCCAAGGGCGACCCATTTGACCTGCATGAGGTCTTTCACTGAGAACTCAAGTCCGATTGAAAACATCAACAGGATGACACCGATTTCCGCAAAGAGCTCGAACGTGTGGGATCCCGAGATAGTGGGTCCCGGGGTAAACGGGCCGATTGCGATCCCGCCCAGGACGTAGCCAAGGATCAAAGGTTGCCGGGCGATCCGTGCGAGTACGCCCCCTGCGACGGCGGCTACGAATACGGTGGCAAGATCTTCGAAGAATATGGGGTCGGGCTGCATGTCGCTCCGCGCAAATGGTTCCGCGATCATCGTAAAGGAGGAGATGTGATCATGTCAGTAGATATCGGTTGATTCCGAGAGATGGTTGCGGTCGAAAGAACCCTGCAACCCGGCGTGCGGCAGTTAGAGAGAAACGATATACTTAGCCGCGCACTCAGCTCTCAATCACGAAAGGGAGGCACAGTCATGGGGACACCACGCATCGCAGCCAAGCAACCCTCGGTGATGTCGTTGGAGCCGGGAACCTACTACTGGTGTTCCTGTGGACGCTCGCGGGACCAACCGTTCTGTGATGGGGCTCATCAAGGGACCGGGTTTGAGCCGGTTGAGTTTACCGTGGATGCAAAGAAAGAAGTCGCCTTATGTCAGTGCAAGCACACGAAGGATCCACCATTTTGCGACGGTACGCACCAGTCGCTCTAAGTGCGGCGGGAACCTGTGTGGGTCCGCCGTTTATCGGTTGCCCCTTGAGCGATTGACGCTCGATGGTCCATACTGCCCACCTATGAGTAGCCCTGACGTCTCTCCCTGTGAGGACCTTGCGGAGCGGTACCAGGCACTTCTTGAAGTTGCACAAGCGATTTCCGCGCAGCGCGACCTCGATCAACTCTTTCGCGATCTCGCCCACCGTCTTCCTCGGGTCGTACAGGTTAATTTTGTCGATTTGTCTCTGCATGATCCTGTCAAGAAGATGATGCGACTCCATACCATTCAAGCCAATGTGCCGGCTGATCTCGTGGGAGGGCATGAAGTCGCGATTAAAGACTGTCCCGCGGGGTTAGTATGGGAAAACCAGCAGCCGCTGCTGGTCCCCAATTTGTCAGAAGAACGTCGGTGGCCGTGGGTCATTGGTCAGATGAGGGAAGATGGGACGGAGTCATTTTGTTTTGTTCCTCTGACCACCGCGCGAGGTCGGTTGGGTGCCATGGGATTCTTGAGTCTGCAGAAAGAAGCCTACAACGATCGGGACATCGAGTTTCTGCAACAAGTGGCTCAACAAGTGGCGGTTGCGGTCGAAAATGCCCTGGCATTCCAACAGATTGCCGAGCTCAAAGACAGACTGGCGAAGGAAAAGCTCTATCTCGAAGAGGAGCTTCGAATCGAGCATGGGTTTGAGGATATCATCGGTGACAGCGAAGCCTTGAAGCAGGTGCTGAAGGAAGTCGAGGTCGTGGCCCCGACCGATTCGACCGTATTGATCCAAGGGGAAACAGGCACCGGCAAGGAACTCATTGCCCGGGCCATTCATCGACTGAGCGGGCGCAGCGAACGCACGTTCGTCAAACTGAACTGTGCCGCCATCCCGACCGGTTTGTTGGAGAGTGAGCTCTTCGGGCATGAACGAGGGGCCTTCACGGGCGCCATTTCGCAGAAGGCCGGCCGATTCGAGTTGGCTGATAAAGGCACGATCTTCCTCGATGAAGTAGGCGAAATCCCGTTGGAGCTGCAGTCCAAGCTGCTTCGTGTCTTGCAGGAGCAGGAATTCGAACGATTGGGCAGCACGAAGACTATACGGGTCAACGTTCGCTTGATCGCCGCGACCAACAGGGATCTCAAAAGTTTGGTGGAGGACAGGCAGTTCCGAAGTGACTTGTACTATCGGCTGAATGTCTTCCCGATCACTCTGCCGCCGCTACGCGAACGACAGGAAGATATTCCTATCTTAGTCCGTTACTTTACCCAGCATTACGCCATTCGTATGAAGAAGAATATCCAAACGGTACCGACCAAGACGCTGGAGGTACTCTCACGCTATGATTGGCCGGGCAACATTCGTGAGTTGGAGAATTTGGTCGAGCGTTCCGTCATTCTGACGCAAGGGACTGATCTGCAGGTGCCCATCAGCGAGCTTCAGGCAGACAGCCGTCCGGTCCTTATCTCCGCGACGACACTGGAGGAAGCAGAGCGGGAGCAGATCATGCGCGCCCTACAGGAAGCGAAATGGGTTGTAGGAGGCCCAGCCGGCGCTGCGGCTCGGTTGGGGGTCAAGCGAACGACTCTCCAATCCAAGATGCAGAAGCTCGGCATCTCCCGCCCACCGGCGTGACGGCCTGCTTCGTCTCATGACGAACCCTCGGCTCTTCCGCTTTATCACGCCGGTGTAGTCTGAACCGATCCATTCTTGGCTCAAGAGCTTTCCCCTGGCGTTTCATAACGTTATGCGATTGGTCCTCTTACGCCTCAGCATAGAACGCCCTTTGCTGTTGATCTGACTCGCGTCGGAAGTGGAGGTGACGACATGAACAGTGTGACTCTGTGGAGCTTCCGATCCCCCAATGGCTGGAGGAACAGAATAAGACTTCTGAATTCCTGGTGAGTCAGGCCGCGTCACATCTTTGCGGTATCTGAAATATGCAGAGTTTATGATCAAGAGGTACAGACAGCGAACAACAAGTTGGTGTTTAGGTAACACGACCGGCGGGCGGACGGTGTGTGGACTCATCCTCTTCCTTGTTGGTTGTGATCGCAATAACAGTTCCGATCTGAGCAAGACGGAGCTGGTTTGGCAGCTTGCGCTGAAGCAGATTGCTTACGGGATGCGGTTGTTCTATTCAGATGAAACATGCTAAAAATCACACCGCCAGAGATGGGTGGGTGTACTTTGTGACCGTTTCATATGAATCAACCTGAAAGGAGATGGGCATGAGGAGTTTCAGCTGTTTGATAGGCGTGATTGGAATGCTTCTCGTCATTGGATACGGATCCGGTTCCGTGGCTTATGGGAAAACCGTTGAGGCGGGAGAGTCCAGTTCAAGCTGGAACGGAACCGGCGAGTTCTTGGAACTTGGAAATGGAGAACAGGTCGTCAATGCATTTGTGAAAGGAGTGATGATCTCCCGTCATAAAGACGGGGGCAAGATGACCGTCCATTCATCCAAACTGACTTGTCTGGCTCGTGTGAATCTCAACAGAAACAAAGATTCTCAGGCGATAGAAGGCCTCTGCATGATCGTGGCGCATGAAGGCAAGGACGTCGCCTATGGCCGCTTGAAGTGCACAGGAAATTCAAAAGAGTGTATGGGTGATTTCACGTTTACGGGTGGTTCCGGTGGATTTACTGGAATGTCAGGAACCACACCTTTCGAGACCAGTATCGACTTTGAGCTCCAGGAAGGGAAGAAAGGCCAAGCGATCGGGTATGCGGTCTGGCCCAATTTAACCTACACACTGCCTTAAAGCGTTCGATCCTCCCGTGGTACGCGCCGACCGTTCGGCAGCGTGCCTCGGGATCGGCAGACCATCTTAGATCTGCTCCAGCAAGCGCTCTTTACCATCAACACATCTTCACTTTAATTTCCACACCTTGGATAGCGTCAGCCTATTCTAGCTGTCCTGGAATGTATATTGCCATGACTCTAGATGAACCCTTGAACAAGTGAGGTCGACCATGGCGACGACGTCAGGGTTGCTGGAGAAGAAGCGGAAGGAAGACGATCGAATAGAGTTGGAGACACTCGCGGATTCGATACGTTGTTCTCGGTGCAGAGGACTCATGGTCATCGAACATCGGTTCGATTCCATGGTTGGCACCGGCGAGGTTGATGTGTCGCTACGACGGTGCGTGCAGTGCGGCGAAGTTATTGATCCGGTTATTCTGCAGAATCGTCGATCGCAGCTCAGAGGCGCACTGAAATGAGTCCAAAAGGAAGCGAGAAGGGGGCAGTGAGTCCATCCTGAAATAATGGGCAGTTAAGTGCGGACGTCAAAGAGGAGCACGTAAGGAAATGTCTAGTCCACTCAATGTGATGACACAACTCGTTGCTGCGATGAATGCGCAGGAACTGGAACCGGCTGTGGCATTGTTTGAGCCGGGCGCCTCGTTCGTGATGAAGCCCGGCGTCGTCGTCAGCGGGACCGCTGGAATTCGTCAAGCGCTCGAGGGGTTCATGGCGATGAAACCAACGTTGACGATTGAAGCGCAGCAGGTCGTGCAAGCAGGGGATGTTGCGCAATACTGCGCCAGATGGAACATACGTGGAACTGATCCTGAGGGAAAACCGGTCCAGCTCAATGGTCGATCCTCCAGCATCCTTCGGCGTCAGGCCGACGGGCGATGGCTCTTCTTGGTGGATAATCCTTGGGGAACGGAGATTGTCGCATAGGCGACAGAGGTGAATGGGAGAGCGTAGAAATTGTTAAAGATCACGAGTCAGCGAGATGCAGCGCTGCAGGGCGTTTCACTCGTCATTGAAGGACGTCTTGCCGGTCCCTGGGTAGAGGAGCTCGATGCCTATTGCCGGAAGATGTTCGAGGACGACCACCATTGCGCGGTGCTTGACTTAACCGGTGTGACATTCGTCGATAAGGATGGCAAGTCGCTTTTGGCGCGTCTGTGGGGTCAAGGGGCGGAGCTGCGGGCGTCGGGCTGTTTGACCAGGTGCATCGTCGAAGAAATCACCAAGGGTGGCACGTTCAATGCTTCGAGCAAGAAAGAGGACAAGTTCGCTTCGAGAGCGACGCAGGATGAAACGTGACGTGTGATCCTCCATGGTCACCACAATGTCGAAACGTCGTGCCTGTCTTGGGCTTGCCGCCGTCTCTCCTGCACCGGTACAATGACACTTTTACCTTTCCGCAGAATAATTTATGAGAGTGCAAAATAGGGTAGATCGCATGAGTTTTTTGGATAGTCATCTGCTGAGATATGTCGCTGTCTTGTGTGTATCGGCTGCAATAGCCGCGCTGCTTGGCTGCAAGGACGATGCCGGTTCGGCTCCTTCCCCTCTTCCGATCCCGCAGGTGGAAGTCGTGACGGTGCAGACGCAGATCGTTCCTGATGAACCTGAATTTATCGGTCAGGCCGAAGCCTCCCGTCCTGTGGAGATTCGCTCGCAAGTGACGGGTCTGTTGAAGGCGGTCTTGTATCCAGAAGGCCGCGACGTGAAGAAAGGCGATCGTCTCTATCAGATCGACCCCGTTCCGTTCAAGGCGGCGGCAGCGAGTGCTAAGGCCAAGATTGCCCAGGCTCAGGCTCGCGTCGTCCAAGCCAAACAGGATCTGGCACGGGTGAAACCGTTGGTTGCGGAACAGGCAGTGAGTCAGAAGGACGTCGACGATGCGATTGCAGAAGAGCTGTCGGCAAATGCCGCACTGGAAGGGGCTCAGGCCGACCTGATTAAGGCGCAGTTCGATCTGGACAACACACTCATCACGGCCCCCATCACTGGGATTATTGAGCGCAGCCGTTACTATGAAGGGCGGCTGGTCTCGGCTCAAACCGATCTGCTGACGACGATCCATCGTGTCGATCCGATGTATGTGGTTGTGAACGTCCCTGAATCGTTCATCTTAAAGCGGCGACGGGACATCGAAGCGAAGAGAATTACCCATCCGGGAGTCTACCAATTGCGAGGTCGGCTCACGCTTATGGATGGGACGGTCTATCCCCAGGAAGGGGTCCTCGACCTGTTAGAGCCTGGCTTGAGAACGGAAACCAGCTCGCGTCAAATACGAATGACATTTCCCAATCCTCAGCGGACGCTTCTGCCGGGGCAATTTGTGAAAGTTCGCTTTACCGGCGATACCAAGACGGATGCAGTCCTTGTACCTCAACGCGCGGTGTTGCAGGGTCCCCAAGGTCCCTTTGTCTTCGTCGTCAACCAAGACGAGAAGATCGAGATTCGCGCTGTCGCAGCATCCGACTGGAAAGGGAGTCAATGGCTCATCGACACTGGCTTGAATAAAGGCGATCGCGTGGTGGTGAACGGGTTGATGAAGATTGGGCCAGGTGCACCGGTCAATGCTGTCCCGTGGGTTCCGGCGGACGCCTCGGCAACCGAACCGGCTCCTTCCACGCCTCATTAAGGATCGTTTGTGATCTCGAACGTATTTATCGATCGGCCGATTTTTGCGTCGGTGGTGTCCATCGTCATTGTCGTGATGGGACTGCTCGCGATGCAGTTCCTGCCGATCGCACAGTTTCCCGAAATCACCCCGCCGGTCGTCCAGATCGATGCGGACTACCCCGGTGCCAGCGCTGAGGTGGCGGCAGAAGCTGTGGCTCGCCCGATTGAGGTTACTCTTCCAGGGATCGATAATCTGCTGTACTACGAATCGACCAGCAGTAACGATGGGCATGTCACGCTGAAGCTGACGTTTGAGATCGGCACCAATCCGGATATCGCCCAAGTCCAGACTCAGAATCGTGAAAAACTCGCCGAACCGCAACTTCCTCCGGAAGTGGTCCGGCAGGGAATTTCCGTGAAGAAGATGTCGCCCGACCTCGTGTTGGTCATTGCGCTCAAGTCAACCGATCCGCGACACGACGCCGTCTTTCTCTCGAACTACGCGACGCTTCGACTGGTCGATGAGTTGAAACGGGTCAAAGGTGTGGGGGACGCGCTGGTGTTCGGGCAGCAAAATTACAGCATGCGGATCATCCTCAACCCGATGTTGATGGCCAAACTGAATCTGACCCCCAACGATATTACGACGATCATTCGTGAGCAGAACCGTGACTATCCTGCCGGGACGATTGGGCGAGAACCAGCTCCGAAGGGGACCGAGCTCACGATCCCGATCATCACGAAGGGCCGGCTTACAGAGGTGAAGGAGTTTGAGGAGTTGATCGTTCGTGCTCTCCCAGACGGCTCCACGGTTCGACTGAAGGATGTCGCGCGTATCGAACTAGGAGCTCAGTCCTATGGCCTGGAAGGCCGATGGAACAGCAAACCCACCACGTTCATCCTGACGTTCTTATCTCCCGGTGCAAATGCGCTCGATACGGTGCGTCGCACCAGAGATCAGATGGATGAGCTGGCCAAGAATTTCCCACCCAGCGTGTCGTACGACACGCCGTACGACACCACTCGGTTCATCGAAATCTCGATCAAGGAAGTGGTCAAGACGCTGTTGGAAGCGATGGTGCTGGTGGTCCTCGTCGTGTATCTGTTCCTGCAAACTTGGCGGGCCACCATCATTCCGACCGTCGCCGTGCCGGTGTCGTTGATCGGGACTTTTATCGGTCTCTATGCCCTTGGGTTCTCGATCAATACGATCACTCTTTTTGGGATGGTGCTCGCGATCGGTATCGTGGTTGACGACGCGATCGTGGTGGTGGAAAACGTCGAACGCCATATGCGCGAGGATCGCCTGTCGGCAAAAGAAGCGGCCAAGCGGGCGATGAGCGAAGTCACCGAGCCTATCATCGCGATTGTCCTGGTCTTGGTATCCGTCTTTGCTCCTGTCGGTTTTATTGGCGGGATCACCGGGGCGCTCTATAAGCAATTTGCGGCGACGATTGCGATTTCGGTCACCGTGTCCGGGTTCGTGGCGCTGACCCTGAGCCCCGCACTGTGCGGCGTCGTCCTTGCGCCGAAGCACGGGAAACGGAGCGGCTTCTGGGACCTCTTTGATCGCTGGTTCGGTGGGACGCAGCGGGGCTATACACGAACGACCGCTGCGCTCCTTGTTAGACCGCTTCGTGTCATGGCGGTCTTTGCGTTGCTCGTTGTTGCGAGCGTCGGACTGTTCCAAAAGCTCCCAAAGAGTTTTCTACCGGAAGAAGATCAGGGCTACTTCATCGTGATCGCGCAATTGCCGGACGGTGCATCGAAGCAGCGGACCGTGGCGGTCCTCGAACGGATTGAGCGGTTTTTTCAGGCGATTCCAGCGGTGCATTCCACCGATGCCTTAACGGGCCAAAATTTCGTGTTCGGCACCAGAGGGCCGAACTCTGCGACGATGTTTGTCCCCTTGGTATTATGGGATGAACGGCCGGAGCCGCAGTACCATGCGAAGGCGCTTGTCGGCGCGGCCTATGCGGAGTTCGCAAAAATTCCTGAGGCCCTGCTCCTTGCATTCAATGCGCCGTCGATTCGTGGAGTGGGGGCCGTTGGTGGATTCTCTGCGCAGATCCAGGATCCGAGCAGCGGCGACTTCAAGAAATTCGCCATGGTGGCACAGCAATTCGTCGAGCGGGCGCAAAAAGAACCAGCGATCGGGCGCGTCGGGACGAATTTCCGTGTGTCCTCGCCGAGGCTCTATGCCAATGTGAATCGGGAGCGGGCAAAGGCGTTGGGTATCCCGATTTCGGATATCTTTGACACCCTGCAGGCGTACTTCGGCAATTTCTACATTAATGACTTTGTGAAGTTTGGTCGCGTGTATCACGTGCAGACCGAAGCCGATGCCGAGTATCGGTCGACGCCACAGGATCTCTCAAAAATTTATGTGCGGACCCAGAACGCACAGGGCGTCAACATGATCCCACTCGATACGGTCGTGACGGCGGAGTATCAGAGCGGACCGGATCCCGTGAATCATTTCAATGGCTACAATACGGCGCTTCTGCTGGGTGCTGCCGCGCCTGGCTTCAGCTCAGGTCAAGCCATCGAAGCGTTGGAACGAGTGGCGAAGGACGTGCTGGTTCCGCAGGGATATGCGATCGATTGGAGCAATATTTCGTTTCAAGAGCGGCGGGTAGGCGGGCAATCGGCCCAGGTCTTTGTGATCGGCTTGTTGATGGTCTTCCTGGTGTTGGCGGCGCAGTTCGAGAGTTGGGCGGTACCGTTTGCTGTGATTCTCGCCGTTCCGTTCGCGGTTTTTGGGGCGTTGACGGCTGTCTGGCTTCGAGGTTTCGAAAATGATATTTACTTCCAAATCGGTCTTGTCACATTGATCGGCCTTTCGGCCAAGAATGCGATTTTGATCGTCGAGTTCGCCAACACCAGATACGAAGCAGGCCGTCCCTTGATCGAAGCGGCGGTCGAAGCGGCGAGGTTGCGCTTTCGTCCGATCATCATGACCTCGATGGCCTTCATATTCGGCATGGTTCCGCTGGTCATCGCGAGCGGCGCCGGTGCGGCAAGTCGTCAGTCGATCGGCACCGGTGTCATGGGCGGCATGTTGGCGGCGACGTTCCTTGCAATCTTTTTCGTTCCGTTGTTCTATGTATTGATTCGCAAGTTGACCCGGCGTGGGACCCAACCGGCCATGACGCTCAGCCAAGCGATGATGCCGCCCCACTCATCGGAGAAGGAGCTCTGACGTGCGTACCTTACTGGCTATTGCATTGTTGATACTCCTGGCGGCCTGCGCGCTGGGACCAGACTACGAACGCCCGAAGTCAGAATCTCCCGCTACCTTCAGAATGGCCGAAGGGGCACCTGATGCTCCGTCGATCGCGAACTTGCCCTGGTGGGATCTGCTGCGGGATGAGCAGTTGCAGGCCTTGATCAGGATCGCGCTGGCTGAGAACAGGGACCTCCAGCACGCGGTCGCGGTCATCGAAGAGTTTCAGGCCCGCGCCTTTATCTCCAGACAGGATTTCTTCCCTACCATCACGGCGGCAGGCAATCTCCCGTTTGGGAAAAAGACCGTCTTCCTCGTTCCGGGCTTTGCGAACCCCTTCAATTATTATCTGCAAGGCAACCTGTCCTGGGAGATCGATTTCTTTGGGAGGATCAGGCGTTCGTTCGAAGCGGCGCAGAAAGATCTGCTCTCCAAGGAGGAAAACCGCCGGGCGGTCGTCCTCCAGCTGGTCAGCGGCGTGGCGGAAGCCTATTTCAATGTGCTCCAGCTCGACGCACAGCTCGATATCGCAAAGCGCACACTGCAATCGTGGGAAGAATCCGTTCGGATTGCCCAGGCACGGCTACGTCAAGGAATGACGTCGAAACTGGACGCCGATCAGTTCGAAGCGGAACGGGCCAACGCAGCGGCCCGTACGGCGGAACTTCACCGACAGATGATTCAAGCTGAGAATGCGCTGAGTGTGCTCCTCGGCCGCAAGCCATTTGCCGTGACGCGCGGCCGGCCGTTGAGCGACCAAGTCATGCCGCCCGAGGTGCCGCCGGGGCTACCCTCTGAATTGTTGCAGCGGCGGCCCGATGTCTTGCAAACCGAACAGCAGCTTGCGGCCGCGACGGCCCGCATCGGCGCAGCAAAGGCTGATCGCTTTCCAAAAGTCACACTTACAGGCCTGGTCGGCGCAGCCAGTCCCGAGTATTCGCAGTTTTTCACGGATCCGGCTTCCTTCGGTGTGGCGGGAGCCGGATTCGCCGGTCCGTTGTTGAACAGTATGGCACTGGGGTTTGCGCAGGATGCGGCCGAAGCGCAGCACCGACAGGCGCTCGCGAAATATGAGCAAAATATCCTCGTTGCCTTCCGCGAGGTTGAGGACGCGCTTGTTGCAGTCCGTACGGCGCGAACGCAGAGCGAGGCGCAGCGACAACAGGTTGCGGCGCTCCAGTCAGCCCTGAAGCTGGCCGAACTCCGGTATAAAGGTGGGCTGGCGAACTACCTCGATGTGCTCGTTGCGCGGAGAAACCTATTCGAAGCGGAGCTCGCCTTGACCAGCACGCACCGGCTGCACCTGGTATCCGTTATCCAACTCTACAAGGCCTTGGGAGGCGGCTGGACGCCGGACATGGAACCAGCGAAGGAGAACTTGAAAAGCTAGGGTGATCATGGACAAGATGGCCCCCATTGAGTTCCCGATTCATGACTTGCTGGCCCGTCGTTGGAGCCCCCGCGCCTTTAATGAGCGGGCTGTAGACGCCGACCTACTACGAACTCTTTTTGAAGCCGCTCGGTGGGCGCCTTCGTCGAACAACGAACAGCCTTGGCGATTTATCGTCGCGACGAAGCGAGACCACGAAGCGGAGTGGAGGCGACTGTTTGATTGTCTGACGGAGGGGAATAGGATCTGGGTCATCCGCGCGCCGGTGCTGATACTTTCGATTGCGAGCATCAACTTTGAAGATGACGACAAGCCGAACCGGCATGCCTTTCACGATACAGGATTGGCCGTTGAGAATCTCGTCTTACAAGCGACGGCACAGGGATTGGTCGCTCATCAGATGGCAGGCTTTGACGTCGAGAAGGCGCGAGCCGATCTCCATATTCCTTCAGGCTACGAGCCGGTTGCCATGATCGCCGTCGGCTATCCAGGTGATCCAGCCGTTCTTCCCGAGCGGCTGCGAGAACGCGAATTACGGCCTCGAAGTCGCAGGCCGATTCGAGAGTGGACATTTTTTGGGCAGTGGGGAAGCCCCATTTCCTAGCACTGTCATGGCTCGAGAAGAGGAGTCTAACCGATGAAATTGTTGAGCGGAAAGGTGGCGATTGTGACCGGGGCCTCCAACGGGATCGGTCGCGCGATCGCAGAACGATTGGCGGAGGACGGTGCCATCGTTGTGGTGAACTATTCAAAGAGTGCGGAAAAAGCTCAACAGGTTGTTGCGGGCATTCAAGCTAAAGGGGGCAAGGCATTGGCGGTCCAAGCCGACATGAGCCAGGTGACGGACGCGCGCCGGCTCGTGGTCGATACGGTCAAGCAATTCAACCGTCTGGACATCCTCGTGAATAACGCCGGAAAGTTCATGCCGAAACCGCTTGAAGAGACGACGGAATCCGACTTTGACGCGGTGGTCGATTTGAATGCGAAGGGACCGTACTTTGCCATGCAGGAAGCGGCAAGAGTGCTGAAAGACGGAGGACGTGTCGTGAACATCTCTACCGGCGGGACGCATCTGCACTTTCCCGGGGCCACCGCCTATCTCGGGAGCAAGGCGGCGCTTGAGCAATACACCAAGGGATTGGCTCAAGAACTGGCTCCGAAGGGGATCACCGTGAATACCGTCTCGCCGGGTTTTACCGAAACCGGGATGATGATGGAGGAATATCGGCAGATCGGCATTCAACTGTCGCCGATGAAACGGCTCGGTGTGCCCAAAGATATAGCCGATGTCGTGGCGTTCATTGTGAGCGAAGAGGCCCGGTGGCTGACGGGACAGACGATACAGGCCGGCGGGGGCATCGTCATGTGATGCGCCAAAGCAGTTCGGACCGGTTTGCAGGGAGGGATAAATATCGTGGCTGAAAAGAAAATCATCGCCGTTGTGGGGGCGACAGGGGCCCAGGGTGGTGGGCTTGTGCGGGCAATTTTGAGCGATCCAGACAAGACCTTTATTGCTCGTGCATTGACGAGGGATGTGAGTTCGGACAAAGCCAAGACTCTCGCCAAGCTTGGGGCTGAGGTGGTGTCCGCTGACCTGGATGACGCGGATAGCCTGAAGCGAGCTTTTTCGGGCGCGTACGGGGTTTTTTGCCTGACCAATTTTTGGGAACATTTTTCTCCGGAAAAAGAATATGCGCAGGCCAAGAGCCAAGCCGAGGCGGCGAAGGCCATGGAAGTGCAACATGTCATCTGGTCTACGTTGGAGGATACCCGCAAATGGGTGCCGCTCTCGGACAACCGCATGCCGACACTGATGGGGAGATATAAGGTCCCGCATTTCGACGCCAAAGGTGAGGCCGATCGGGAGTTTAGCAAGCTGGGTCTCCCAGTCACGTTTCTTCTGACCTCGTTTTATTGGGACAATTTGATCTTCTTCGGCATGGGACCAAAGAAGGGGCCGGACGGCACGCTCCTGTTCACAATGCCGATGGGAGATAAGAAGCTTCCCGGGATCGCGGTCGAGGACATTGGAAAGTGCGCGTTGGGAATTTTCAAAAAGGGGAAGGAGTACATAGGAAAGACGGTCGGGATAGCCGGCCAGCACTTGACCGGCCTGGAGATGGCTGCCGCTATGACCAAGGCCTTTGGCCAGACCGTTCGCTACAACGCAGTGACACCCGAGCAGTATCGAGGGTTTGGTTTTCAGGGTGCCGAGGACCTCGGGAACATGTTTCAGTTCAAGTGTGACTTCAACGAGATGTTCTGTAGTTCACGCAATCCCGCTGTTACGAAGAGCCTCAATCCTGAACTCCAAACATTTGAGGTCTGGTTGGCACGGAACAAGAGCCGTATTCCGCTGACTTAATGGGCGACCGTCATTCTGAAGCGACCGGCCATCTCTCCAAGGTTGACCCGGTCATGCGTCGGTTGATTGGGGAGATTGGTCCTTTCTCACTGAAGCCGAAAGGGCACCGCTCGCCGTTTGAATCACTTGTCCGGGCGATCGCCTACCAGCAGCTTCATGACAAAGCCGCGGAGAGCATTCTCAAGCGGTTCATTGCGCGCTTTCCCGGACGAAGGTTTCCTCGCCCCGATGAACTTCTCGCCATGAATGTGCGGTCAATCCGGAAGACCGGTTTTTCTCGCGCGAAGGTGCTGGCGCTCCGTGATCTGGCTTCGAAGACGCTCGGTGGTATGGTCCCGACAAGCCGTATGATCAAACGATTGGATGACGAGACGATTGTTGAGCGGCTGAGTGAAGTCCGAGGCGTGGGGCGATGGACAGTCGAGATGCTCTTGATTTTTCAGTTGGGACGCCCCGATGTGTTGCCGGTCGATGATTTCGGCCTGCGCAACGGCTTCCGCATTGCCTATCTGCGGCCCACGATGCCTCTGCCGAAAGAACTGTTTCAGCATGGTGAACGATGGAGACCCTATCGTACGGCTGCCGCCTGGTACCTGTGGCGGGCGGCTGACCGGGAAAAGCTGGGACGAAAGTAATCTGATGGCTGACCGAAACAAGCGCCTCGACTCCAACGCGCCTGGTCACTTCTATGTGGATGCGACGTGCATCAATTGCGACACCTGTCGCCAGTTGGCGCCGCTGAGCTTCGAAGAAGTCGGCGACTATTCCGCGGTCAGCCGCCAGCCGGATAGTGAGTCACAGACTCATCAAGCGTACCAGGCGTTGCTTGCCTGTCCTGTCGGCTCGATCGGCACTGAACACAGCGACAAAGAACAATTGCGATCGGCGATGGCGAGCTTTCCCATCCAGATTGAAACCGAGGTGAGTTGTTGCGGCTTCAATTCAGAGAAATCGTTCGGCGCGAACAGTTTTTTCATCGAACATCCGGGCGGCAACTGGCTGATCGACTCCCCTCGGTACATCAAGCATCTGGTTGAAGTCTTTGAGCGGCGGGGAGGCATCGCCCATATCTTTCTCACCCACAAGGATGACGTGGCGGATGCGGATAAGTATGCCGCGCATTTCGGAGCCAAGCGGATCATCCATCGGGATGATGCAGACGCCGTGCCGGGCGCCGAGTGGATTATTGATGGGGAGGAAACGGTCCGGGTCGGCCCACAGTTCCGCCTCATTCCTGTTCCAGGCCATACCGCCGGCAGCATGGCACTGCTCTACCGCGAGCGATTTCTCTTCACGGGCGATCATCTCTGGTGGGATCCACACACCAAGTCGCTGGCAGCTCCTATCCGTCTCATTTGGAAAAGATGGACTTTGATTGAGTCTATCCGCAAACTCCTCGACTACCGGTTTGAATGGGTACTCGCCGGGCACGGGGATCGGGTACAGCTTTCCTCAGCAGAAATGCAACGACAGCTCATGGCTTTGGTGGAGCGTCGCGAAAAGGGCAGTGGATTACGATAGAGATGCTGACAGCCGTCGCCCATTGGATCGATCGTAACATTCTCTCGCTTGGCCGTGAGATGCGCTTGTCCTATCTGCCGCCGCTCATGGTCTATGTCGCCTACGGCATCTCTGGCCTTACCGGCATCGTTGGGACCTTCTTCGTCAAGGACTACCTCGGTCTCTCCGCCGCATTTCTGGCCGCGCTTGGCTTTTGGGCCGGGATTCCCTGGGCTCTGAAGATGCCGATCGGCCATACGATCGATCTCTTGTGGCGATGGAAGAGCTGGCTTGTTGGGTTGGGCGCAGGGCTGCTGACCATAAGTCTGGGTATCATGGCCCTGTTGATCGGCGATCGCGAAGCGATGACGGCCATCTTGCCGGCGGAAGTCTGGTATGTCCTCAGCGTTCTGCTGGCCCCCATCGGATATGTCATTCAAGACGCCGTCGCAGACGCCATGACTGTTGAGGCCGTCCCTCGCGTTGACGATCAGGGCCGACCCTTCGATGACCAGACGCGTAAACTGATGCATACGACCATGCAGACTCTCGGTCGAGTCGCGATTGTCGGCGGCGGGATCCTTGTGGCGCTGGTCAATGTGTATGTCTTCACCGGAACCGAAGGACTGCCGCAGGCCGACCTCGTTCTTCTCTATAAACAAATCTATCTGCTGGCCATGGTGATTCCAGTTGTGTCGGTGACAGGGCTCGGCCTGGCCTGGTGGTTGAAACGTCGACAGAGACAACGGCTTGTTCAAGAAGGGTTCTCGTTGGAGCAGGCACGGGAGATGGTGAATGTGCGGGCTGCAGAGAGCGAACCGACGAAACCCAATTGGTGGATCCTCGGCGGAAGCTCGGCCTTTGTCCTGTTCACGTTGACAGTCGGATTGGGCGGATTTCCATATCGAGAGGAGATCGTGTTCGCTGGTTCCATGACCATCGTGCTGTTTCTGATGTCGAGACTGGTCCGGGAACTGGAGGCCGATAAGCGATTTACCTTGGTCGGCACGGCTGCGGTGATCTTCATGTTACGTGCCATCCCACAATCTGGACCGGGCGCGACCTGGTGGATGATCGACCAGCTGAAGTTCGACCAGCAGTTTCTTTCAGTTCTTTCATTGATCGGTAGCACGTTGGCCTTGGTGGGCATGTTTGTCCTTCGACGCTTCATGGCCGAACGCTCCATCAGTTACATCGTCGGAGTTTTGACCGTGGTCGGCACGATCCTCGCTCTTCCCATCGTGGGCATGTTCTATGGAGTGCACGAATGGACGGCGAGGGTGACCGGCGGAGTGGTCGATGCGCGCTTCATTGCCTTGGTCGACACGGCACTGGAATCGCCGCTTGGGCAGATTTCCATGATCCCGATGTTGGCCTGGATCGCGAACTCGGCTCCGGCCAATCTGAAAGCCACCTTCTTTGCCGTGATGGCGTCCTTCACCAATCT
>JARFPM010000016.1 GCA_030444405.1 Nitrospira sp. | reverse complement strand
GCCCAGGGTCCGATGCGGCGGTCGTGCGGATCAAAGGTACGAAGAAGGCTGTGGCGATGACGGTGGATTGCAACAGCCGCTATTGCCTGTTGAATCCCTATGAAGGGGCCCGGCTGGCTGTGGCCGAGGCGGCGCGGAATCTCGTCTGTTCCGGCGCTGTACCGATCGGCTTGACGGATTGTCTCAATTTCGGCAACCCCGAGCGACCCGATATCATGTGGCAGTTCGCCATGGCCATCGAAGGGATGAAAGATGCCTGCGAGCATTTCCAAATCCCCATCGTGAGCGGGAACGTCAGCTTTTACAACGAGACCAATGGACTCTCCATCTATCCAACTCCCATGCTGGGCATGGTCGGGCTGATCGATGACGCGGAACGGTCGATGACTCAGTGGTTTAAGCAGGAAGGCGACGATATTATGTTGCTGGGCGCCTCTCGCGAGGATTTGGGTGGATCAGAGTATCTCAAGGTCGTTCATGCTCGCGAACAGGGATCGCCGCCCTACTTGAGTCTGAATACGGAAAAGGCTCTCCATGATTGTGTACTGTCGCTGATTCGTGATGGTCTCCTGCAGTCCGCGCATGATTGTTCGGAAGGTGGTCTTGCCGTTGCCTTGGCGGAAAGCTGTATCTCGGGACCCGAACGGACCCTGGGTGCTGTGCTAAGATTGACTAGAGGTCGGTTTCGAAAAGACGCCGTTCTCTTCGGCGAAAGTCAGTCGAGGGTGGTGGTCTCTGCCAAGCCGGTCCATCAACAGCTCATTCTCGATCATGTGAGGCGTTTCGGTGTCCCGGTTGAACTGATCGGAGCCGTCTCCGGCGATCGGCTGATTGTGTCCATGGGAGATGAGGGTTCGACGGAACGCGTGATCGATCAATCTGTGACGAAGCTCCACGATCAGTGGGCGTGTTCTCTAGAACGGTCGTTGAACCAAACCTAGTCGAGTGAACCGTTGAGGACCATGCATAGAGAATTGCCGATCGTATCACCCGATAAGTTCCACGACGAATGTGCCGTCTTTGGCGTCTACGGCCACGAGGAAGCCGCTAATCTGACCTATTTAGGGTTGTACGCGTTACAGCACCGAGGTCAAGAGGCATCCGGAATTGTCGCGGGAGATGGCGACCAATTCTTGATCCAGAAAGGTATGGGCCTCGTCGCCGACATTTTTCACAAGTCGGTGCTGGAGAAACTGCCAGGCCATATGGCCATCGGACACAATCGCTACTCCACCACCGGAGGCAACGATTTGAAGAATGTGCAGCCACTGACCGTGAATTTTGCACTCGGCAATTTGGCCCTGGCTCACAACGGCAATCTCATCAATGCTCAGATGCTTCGACACGAATTGGAAGCCTACGGGGCAATTTTCCAGTCCGCCTCTGACAGCGAGGTCATTATCCACCTCATTGCACACTCGCGAGCAGGCTCCTTTCTGGCGCGGGTCGTCGATGCTCTGAGCCAGGTGCGAGGCGCGTTCTCGGTTGTGTTGATGACCGACAACGGTCTTATCGCCGCTCGTGATCCCTACGGCCTCAGACCGCTGTGCATCGGGCGCCTGCGCAGCAGCTGGATTGTGGCGTCCGAAACCTGTGCGTTTGACTTGCTCGATGCCGAGTATGTTCGAGAGGTGGAACCGGGCGAGTTGATCGTGATCAGCGATCAAGGACTCGATAGCCACCATCCGTTTCCTAAGAAGAATCGGGCGATGTGCGTGTTCGAGTATGTCTATTTTGCAAGGCCAGACAGCCGCATCTTCGGGGCCAACACCGTGTATGCCACGCGTAAGGCGTTGGGACGGCAGTTGGCTCACGAGTCGTGGGTGCCTGCGGATGTTGTCATTCCCGTCCCGGATTCCGGCGTGCCGGCGGCGCTTGGCTATTCCGAAGGGGCAGGGATCCGGTTTGAGACGGGCTTGATCCGCAACCACTATGTCGGGCGGACGTTCATTGAGCCGGAACAGTCGATTCGTCACTTCGGAGTCAAAGTCAAGCTGAATGCCGTGCCCGAAGTGTTGGATGGGAAACGGGTCGTCGTCATCGATGATTCATTGGTTCGGGGTACGACAAGCCGCAAGATCGTGAAAATGATCCGACAGGCCGGGGCGAAAGAAGTCCACATGCGGATCAGCTCACCGCCGATCATTTCCCCCTGCTTTTATGGAATCGACACGCCAACAAAGAAAGAGCTTATTGCCTCCGATCATTCAACGGAAGAAATCCGCAAGTACATCACTGCGGACAGTCTGGCATATCTCAGCCTTGACGGCATGTTGAAATCCGCCCCAAGGACGCCTGATCAATACTGTACGGCCTGTTTCACCGAGCGCTATCCTCTCCCATTTACCCGCGCAGAAGAGCTTCAGCTCGGCCTGTTCGAATCAGCGCGCTGAGGTCGCTCTGTACGGAAGACATGACGCCTCCAGAGAAAGACGACAAGAAAGCGCTGCGACCAAGGGGTCGACTTCGAGTGCCGGTCGACTATCCCGCTTTATTCACGGGAGATGCGGGATCAGGTCATGGAACAGTGACCAATCTCACGATTGCCGGATGTGAAATCGAGAGCCATGACCAGCTCCCCATCGGAGCCGGTCTGAGCCTCCGTGTGCAAGCTCCGGAGGCCCGGCCTCCGATTCTCATCGCCCTCGCCCTCGTCCGTTGGAAGAATGGCGATCGATTTGGACTCGAGTTCGTTCGATTTGAGGGCAGAACCAAGGAACAGCTCGAGGATATGCTGAACCAGCGTGAAGTCCCTGCCGAAGATTAGTTTCCCACCTGTTCTGCCGTTGCCGCTCCAAAAATTGCCATGGTAGGATGCAACATATAGTTAGTAGATGATTGTTTGAGCAGCGGTCACGGTCGCGCCATGACGACAAGGATCATGGTCGAGCGCTGGTGAGACCATGAGTGATCATTGAAAGGGAGGTCGTGATGAAACGGCTTGTACTGGCGTTCGGGCTTCTGGTCTTCCCAGTACTTTGTGCAATGCCGGTTTCCGCAGCGGGATTGTTCCAGGTGGGAGAGAAAGCCCCATCCTTCAACCTCACCGCTATCACCGGTGAAACCGTGTCGCTCGAGGCCTATAAAGGGAAAGTTGTGGTGCTGGGACTCTTTCACATCTGTGATCCTTGCATGATACAGGGGAGCACCTTGCAGAAGGTTCATGAGTCTACACAAGGCAAGAACGTGGCAGTGCTGGGCGTCAATTCGTCAGGCAATGCGAAACGAGAGGTCGGCGAATTCTTGTCTGGCTTCCCGGTCAAGGTCACCTATCCCTATCTCTTAGATCCCGCCAAGGTAACAGATAAGCTGTACGGTGGGGGAAAGTTTATTCCAAATGTGTATGTGATCGACCAGCATGGAGTCATCCGTTGGCAGCGAGTCGGCAATATGGACTTAGCGGGAGTCGACGTGATTGTTGCAGAGATTGAGAAGCTGTTGGCAGGCGGAAATAAGATGTAGCAGATCGACAGGCGAGCTTTCTCCTGGCTCGCCGCCCGCGCACGCAGGAATTAATCGAATGGTAAGGGTAAGGTAGGTGCTGGGTCGATGTGCGCGGGGGAGAAACCTCGGCCATCGATCTTATGGAGAGTGGGGGGAATGAAAAGGTGAGGAGACAAAGAAACGATGGATGAGATGGAGGAGGGGAAACGAAAGTTTCTAGAGGTAGTAGAGGGAATTGACGGGTCTGTCCAAGTGGTGATTCCTGTCACTCCCTCCAACAGCATGTTCTTGATTTCGCTGACGAAAGGGCCAAATCGTAAATTTATCACTGTGCCGGAAGACGACATTATCGACTTACCTCACGAAGCGAGCATCCGGACGAAAGTCGCCAAGACAATCAAGGACGCCATCGCAGCTCTTTGATGTCCGTGGTGTCATGAATTTAGGATTATGAGCCGCCGTTTCTTCTTATGAAACTAATCTTGCCTGACATCTGGCAATGGTCGTGGTTTTCTGACGAGAAGCAGCTCGACTTCAACGGATTGTTTCTGGTGATCGGTGAACATAAGATCCTAGTGGACCCACCCCCGATGACGGCCGAGGCGAGAGCGGTCGTCCGGCGCCATGAGCCGATCGACTACATCATCGTCACGAACCGAGATCACCTCCGAGAGGCTTCGGTCTATCAGGCAGAGCTCAGGTGTCAGCTGCGAGTGCCGGAAGCCGATGCCGCCCAGATGGATGTGGCACCAACGAAGACCTACAAGGATGGTGAGCTATTACCCGGTGGTATTTGGGCTATCCATCTGAAGGATCAGAAGTCCCCGGGAGAGTCCGCATTGTTTATCGAACGGGGGCGAGGTGTGCTGATCGTAGGAGATGCGTTGATCGGTAAACCGCCCGGTTCCGTAGGTTTACTTCCTGCCGAAAAGTATGTCGATGTCCAAAAGGCCAAGGATGGGCTCCGGCGACTGTTGAAGTACAACTTCGATAGCCTTCTTGTCGGAGACGGCGCCTCTATCCTCGTGGGTGGGAAACAGCAAGTGGAACAGCTTTTGTCAGTGACGTCATGACATTGCGTAACAGCCTATCCGAAGAATTGAATCGACAAGGCAACGAGCATTTTTCACGCGGATTCTATACGGAGGCCTATGCCTGTTACGTCAGGGCGTTGGAGTACGATCGGCTCACCGGTGATCAACGGGCTCTAGTCGCCACTCTTGGTAATCTGGGTAACATCTGCGCAGTCAGCGGACGGCGGGATTCTGCCCAGGCGCATTATCAGGAGGTCTTGGGATTGCAAAAACTCCTCGGTGATGAGAAAGGAATCGGGACGACGCTGGCAAACTTGGGCAATCTTCGGGCCGATGCCGAGGAATGGGATCGAGCACGAGCATATTATCTGGAGGCGCTCGACCTCATGACCAAGACGCATGATGAAGCGGCCCAAGCCGTCCTGTTCTCGGACCTTGGTTTGGTGGCTCGTGAAACCGGCCAGTTTGACGAAGCAATTCAGTTTTACGAACGGTCATTGGAGTTGATGCGTCGATGGGGTGATCTGGGCGGTGTCGCGGACGTCTGGCGTATGATAGGCCGCACATTCTTGGCACAAAAACGCTACGACGAGGCCACCGCCTGTTGTCAAACCAGCCAGTCGGTTGCCGAGCGGTTAGGCGACGAGCTTCGTACTGGTGGCGCCCGATACGTGCTGGTTCAATGTTATGAGGAAATGGGACGTTTGCAGGACGCAGCCGATCTCCTCGAACGGGTGGTGCACATGGATCGTAAATATTGCCTGCCGAAACTGGAAGAAAACACGCAGCGCCTAAAAACACTTCGTGCCCACCTCGCCGATCTATATCAGTCGAGGCCTCGACGAGGAATGCAGACATGACCGACCCGCCTTCCCCAGCATGGGCTCAGCTTCGTGCCGACCTGATGCGGTCTTTCCCCCAGTTTTACGAATTGGAGCCTAACGGCCCGCTCGTCATGGATCTTGGTGGGGATGGCTGGCTGTTGGAAGTCAGGCCGGACGGGAGGGTCCTTTGCCAGTATGGGGTGGCGATGGATGAGGTGATTGCGCTGATGTCGGAAGGAACGCCGGAGGATTTAGGAACCGATGAAGTCGCGAAGCAGGCCAAGTACTTTCTTCAGCCCGCTGTCGCCAAATATCGGGCGATCCTCCTTCAATCGGGTTTTGTTGAGGAGACCGAGATGACCGACGAGTTTGTGGCGGTCACGTTTGCACGGGGTGCGGATCTGCAGAATCGCGCCAAGCTGGAAGATCTCATCCGATGGTGCTGCAGGCAAATCGGAAGCGCATCGTGACTCGTCGAATCGCGACATTCGACGAATTTCGGGACGCTGTCTCAGCCTATCGATTGCCACGACTGTTGCTGGTCGCGCTGGAACTGGATCTCTTTACGACTGTCGGCGACCGATTGTGGACGATCCCCCACCTTGCCAAGGAGCTCAAGGTGAGCGAAAGGGGGCTGAGCATCCTTTGTCGTAATCTCGCAGCGGTGGGGGTATTACAGAAAAACGGAGCCAGCTACAAGAATAGCCGGCTGGGAGCAACAGCGCTGAATGCCGACCATCGCGCCTATCGCGGCGGCTATTTAGATCTGATCAAACGCCATTGGGCGGACTGGGTACGATTGTTGGACTCCGTGCGGAGTGGCTTGCCAGTCGACCATGATATTCCAGACAGTCCGGACTACCGTCGACAATTCACGTGGGCCATGCACCACAGGACCTTAGAAATTGCCCCTGCGATTGCCGCCCAACTTCACATCGGTCGTGCGAAAACACTGCTGGATCTCGGCGGAGGACCCGGCACCTACGCCATGGCGTTTCTCGCGAAGAACCCAACGCTTCGCGCTACCGTCTGTGATCGAGAGGCGGCTCTTGAGGTCGCCAAAGAAATAGCCGGCACTCATAATGCGAGGCGGCGACTCTCCTACCTCCCGCTCGATTTTTCGAAAGAACCTATCCCTGGTACGTATGATGTGATCTGGTATTCGAATGTGCTGCACATTTATTCGCCCGAAGAGAATCGGGCTATTTTTCGCCGAGCTTTGGCAGCATTGAGGCCGGGCGGCCGATTCATCATCCAAGACGCGTTTCTCTACGATCGCGAAGGTTTGTACCCAGTAGAAGCAAGTTTGTTTGCTGTGTCGATGTTATTGTTTACGGAAGGTGGAAACACCTATTCAGCCTCGGAGACGGCAAACTGGCTGAAAGATGCCGGATTCGTCGCGGTCAAATCGTTTCCCATCAAGAAGGGGACGGAGGATTGGGAGGACGGGATTCTAGAGGCATCGGCCCCTGGCCTACATCCAAAAACGACCGTCCGCCGAACACAATCAAGAAGAAATTGAAGAGCCCGCTGAGTGCGTTGGCTATCAAGGAAACGCCCAACTCGGAATCTTTTGTCAGCACCTGAATGATTGTCGCCATGTCCAGTGCCAATCCAACCGTGGCGTAGATCACACAAGCCATGGCGGCCCATCGGAGGTGAAGCCAAATCAATACCGCGAGTGTTAGAGGCATGAGGATGAAAAATCCGAATCTCCAAGCCATGTCTGGTTTTGTTGATGCACCGTTTTCTATGAGGAAAAATCCTGTCTCGACGATAAGCGTGCCAATCAGCAGATTCAGCAATGCGGTTTGTTTCATTTGAAGACTATAGACCGCGGAGGAAAACGTCGGCAATGGTTGTCTTGTTGCCTGCCGTTTCAGAGTGCTAACCTGCCTGCATCATGGAGTTCAAGGAGCAGATCGAGGGCCAGTTATCCAGGCAAGTCAGTCTATTAGTCTATGATGGAGAATGCCGATTGTGTGTTTCTGCAAAACAGAAACTCAAAGAGTGGGGAGTTGGACGAGCAGAATCGGGGGTGGCATTCCTTGCATATCAGAGCGAAGCAGCAAAGAGGCTCTTAGGGCCGAACTATCGTTCTAATCGTCCTGATGTAGCCTTCTTATTTCGACCTTCAGGAGAAGTGTGCCAGGGGCTCGAAGCGTTTCCTCCTTTCTTCCCCGACCTCCCAGGTGGGAAGCTTCTGCTGTGGTGGTTACGGTTCCCTTCTGCTAGACGGCTCGCCGAATGGGGCTATCGCATGGTTGCTCGCCATCGGTATCGATGGTTTGGCAGCCAACCTCTCCTAGCCGACAAGACTGAGTATACGGCTCTTGTTTTTTCGAGATCCCCCTCTTTCGAGGGGATTCTTCCTACAGCGAGGAATTTACGGACGACCTACCCTCTTTCAGAATGCGCTCAGCTTTTTGGAGGGTAGATATATGTTGCGCAGACGGGTCGTGTTGACGAGTCTTTTCGGCCTAGTCCATGTGACCGATCAACCGGGGGGCAGTGCATACTATGACTGTTCGAAGCTCCTGAGCGGGCTATTCGCTCTCGTCCTATGTCTCTCATTCCCTATTGGTACGGCCTGCGGGGGAATCGGCACAGAGGAAAAGAGGGCAATTGTGGCTGCAGGGTTCGGGTACCAAATCGGCACCGTCTCAACGATCGCGGTAAAGGTGTATGATGCTGAATCAGGCCATATCTTGTCTAATGAAGTCTATGAACTCGCCGTCAAAGAAAGCGACGGGGTGAGATCAAGCCGCGGACCGCGCATTTTTGCTGGTGGCGTCGGACTTGGTGCTACAGATCTGTCCAATTTCGTGTTGCGGGTATACGACGCAAATACTGGAGTGTTTCAATGGGAGGGGCGACTCAATCTTGTGCAGCCTGACTGGAAGGGAGGGGGACAGGTCGTATCGACCGCACTGCCGCGACGAGCAACTGTTACGAGGAGACAGGTTATTGACGCGACTACGGAGCAGCCGGTGTTTTTGCTGCGGGCAATGGACACGGCGACCGGCATACTTGTATGGGAGGATGAGTTTACGACCGTCCGCACACGAATTCCGCGAGCCCAGCGGATTGCAGGTCGATCGATCGCACCGGACGACAGTCCACTCGCGAGTCCCCACACATTTGACTTCAGAATTCGAATGTATGATCCCAGTGGAAAGAAGGTTCTGTGGGAGGATCAGCTATCTCAGTTGGAGTCCGACGAAGGGCCTGAGCAGTCGAACAGCGATCAGGCTGATATACTTCCCGCCTGGCCTAGTCTGCCGCAGGAAGAGTCCGCAGCAGGATCGATCTGACAGCGTTAGTATTCATGGCCAATTGACCAGTAAGGAAGCAGGGCGAAGTTACGACCGGCTCCGTTCGAAGCTTTCGAGCCACTGCCGGTGAAACTGTTCGTAGGAAACAAACAGCTTGTTTTCAAGTGCAGCGGCTACAGACGACTTGGCTTGCAAAGCATTCAGCAGTTCATCGACGCGGGCCATCCCCCATCGCTCAATCAAATAGTGTGTTGCCGAATTAGCCTCTAAGTAGGCCACTGTCGACGCACCAGCCGGCAGCGCAACCCAGGAGCCTTCTAAATAAGTTAAGGGAATTACCGTGATGTCCCCGCTCATGGCCTGATCAAGCTCGGGCCACGCATCTCCGGCCAATTGCATGGCCAGGCCTTCGTTCAACCAGGTCGGCAGCGCCCCGCTGCTTGCTCCTAAGCGGTCATGGAGTAAGGCGTGGACATATTCATGACGAAGCACACTGGCCAACCACTTCCGATCCGTGGTCGCCCCTTGAGTGGGAATCTGAATGCGTCCAAGGGCAGGGTCATAGAGGCCATCGGCCCAAGCGGGGCTCCCGGTCGCCCCTTGAAACGAATCCTTGGCATGGAGAACGACCATGATTGGTTTCGAAGGGAAATGACCGAATTTTTGCCCAATCTCTCGATAGGCTTCTTCAAGAATCTCCAGAACTGAGATCCAGGTACCCTGGTCTTCCTCACCGTCGAACTTCACGACAAAGTGAGTGCTGCTTCTTGCAGTCATGCGGGATTCAACCGACTGAATGCGGCGAACTTTCGCCGTGACGGCGGTGAGGTAGGACTGCAATCCTGGGTCCTGCCTTGCTCGGTCCGCTGCCTGGTCCAAGTGCTTCACGGCTTCCTGCAGTTCATCCTGTTCGTGCAACAAGTCGGCCATGGCCAAGTGGGGGAAGGGTTCCTCTGGGGCCACCTTCATCAATTTCATCAGGAATTCTGCATTCAGCGCGCGGTCCCGCTGCTCCCAATAGGCATGGGCCAGATTCATAAGGATCACGGGATTCGAGTCGTCAAGATCCGCAGCTCGCTTGTACGCTTTGGTCGAAACCTGAGTGCCATTGAGTCGTTCCTGCTGCAGCCCGAGATTGTTCCACAGGGTTGCGACGAAGGGCTTGGATTTTGCGTCCGACAGGACAGCTGGAGGGAGGTCTTTCAGTTTCGTTTCGGCGAGCGACAAGTTATGTTTTTCGATCTCATCGCGAATGGCTTCCAGCAGACCCTCATGCGGGGTAGACGGTACCACGCTCTGATCGAGCACGCGAACCGATTTCGCCTCACTTTCTGGCCACCTGCCCTGCGGCGGAGCGGGAGGAGGAGCGACCGGTTCGACGGTTTCTGTGAGCCGCACCATGTGTGGCGGCAGGACAGGCCTCAAAAAGAGGTTGTATCCAATCACCAGAGCCAGGCCGGCTGCAAGCGGTATCAGAATATGTCTGATGTTACGACGATACATGAGTTGTCGAGCACAGTGTAGCACCCTAAGAAAAGATGACCAAGCAATCTGGTAAAAAACAGTCGAGGGATTCTGGCAGGTCGTTTGTCTGGTTCATTGAGCGCCGAGGGATGCTGTGCTACGATCTATTCCCGTATGCAGGCTCCCACCGAATCGAGTCCGCACACGCCGTTTCAGGAGTGGTTGGACCGAATAGCGCGACCAATCGAGTTTGCGAGCCGAGATGATTGTGCCCATCTCAGGGCCGTCACAAATCTGAGGTCATTCATCTCGTCACAAGTCTTGTCTGCCCTTCGCCAAGATGTTTACCCCAAGGCCATTGAAGCCCGCCTGATATCATTGCGGGACCTCTTCATCGATTTTCAACCGACGCTCCCCTTCGATGAGCAACGTCGACGATTGCAGGCGGCTGCGTTGCTCATTAAGGCGCTTCGAGCCGTTGATCAACAGAAGCTCATTCGGCTGAAAGATTCGCCGACGCAAGCCTCCTGTAACTCCGAAGTGACGAGTGCCGGCAGATCCGATCTCTGGAATCTTCCGGTCCGATTCGTCAAAGGCGTGGGGCCGAAGCGCACCGATGTCTTGCAACGATTGCATATCGCGACGGTGGAGGATGCGCTCTGGACCATCCCGTGGCGCTACGAGGACCGTTCGGTCATGACACCGATCGGAAATCTCGTTCCGGGTATGATTGCCTCGATTTGTGGGGTGGTCAGAAAATGCGAGGTGAAACGGACAAGAAAGCGGCGGTTGAGTGTAGTGGAAGTCGGCGTCGAAGATCAGTCTGGTCGAATGCAGGTTGTGTTTTTCAATCAACCGTATTTGGAGGAGATGCTTACGGTTGGGACTCGCGTGATGATGAGCGGGCGGGTACTCTCAGATCGACAAGGATGGATGGTCCCGGGAATGGATGTGGCGCAATATGAAATCATCGGAGAAGATACCGAATCGATGCTACATGTCGGTCGAATTGTTCCGATCTATCACGAGACCAAAGGATGGACCTCACGCCAGATGCGGGTGTTGGTGAAGAATCTATTGGCGGACCATGGGATTGAGCTCCTTGACCATTTGCCTGTGCCCCTTCGAGCGCGACAGCGCCTGATCCCAATTTATGAAGCCTTCCACGATATTCATTTTCCCAAGACCGGTACCGATCTTCAGCTCCTGGAACGAGGGAAGACATCGGCGCATCGACGATTGGCCTTCGAGGAGTTCCTGCTGCTCCAACTTGCGTTAGCGACCAGGCATCGATCGGTGCATGAAGAGCCGAAGGAATTGCGGTTCAACCCGCGGACACCTCTTTTGGAAAAGCTCGGTCCTCTCTTGCCGTTTCGTCTCACGACGGCACAGGATCGAGTCGTTCGCGAAATATTTCGGGACATGATTTCGCCGCGGCCCATGAATCGTCTGGTGCAAGGCGATGTGGGGTCAGGGAAAACGGCAGTCGCCTTGCATGCACTGGTGATGGCCTGTGGTTCAGGCTATCAGGCCGCCCTGATGGCGCCGACCGAGATTCTAGCGGAGCAGCACTATCGAAACCTTTCCGGAACGTTGCAGGCCCTAGGACTTCGCACGATTCTCATGCGTGGGGGAGAGAGAGCCACGGTGAAAAAGGCCCAGGTTGAGCGGCTGGCATCCGGTGACGTTCAAGTGGCGATCGGAACTCATTCCCTCATTCAACAGGGGGTGAGATTCAAGAACTTGGGGTTGGCGGTGGTTGATGAGCAGCACAAGTTCGGTGTCCTGCAGCGAAAGACCCTGATCGACAAGGGCTACAAGCCGGACGTGCTTGTTTTGACGGCCACGCCCATTCCCCGGACATTGGCGATGACGGTGTATGGTGACCTTGACGTATCGGTGATTGATATACTGCCACCTGGACGAAAGCCAGTGCGAACATTTCTTTTTCATGACGCGCAGCGACGGCGTGCCTATCAAATTGTGCGCGATGAATTGCGTGCCGACAGGCAAGCGTACGTGGTCTATCCGTTGGTGGAAGAATCGGAAAAGACCGATCTCCAGGCAGCGATTCAGGGAGCCGAACAGTTGCAGAGCGGGGAATTGTCCGAATTCCGTGTCGGCCTGCTGCACGGGCGCATGAAAGCCGCCGAAAAAGAAGCGGTGATGGCCGACTTCAAGGCCGGAACGATCCAGGTGTTGGTCGCGACCACGGTGATCGAAGTCGGAGTTGATGTGCAGAATGCGACCGTTATCTTGATCGAACATGCCGAGCGGTTTGGCCTCGCGCAACTGCATCAATTGCGCGGACGGGTGGGGCGGAGCAACCAGCAATCCTATTGCCTCTTGATGGCTCAGAATCTGGGGCGGGGAAGGACGCAGTTGGGAAGACGTTCGATGACAAGTGAAGGGTCCCTGTCTACGGCAAGGGAACGGCTGGAGGCGCTTGTCCGGTCAAACGACGGATTTGTGATTGCCGAGGACGATTTGCGGATCAGAGGGCCTGGAGAGTTCTTTGGCTTGCGCCAATGGGGGATGCCGGAATTTCGTGTCGCGAATCTGGTGCGAGACGGTGACCTGTTGCAGCAAGCCAGGCAGGAGGCCTTTTCGCTGTTGAAATCGGACCCGGGATTGAAAGAGCCTGCCCATCAAGGGTTGCGTGAAGCGATGCTACGGAAGTGGGAGAAAAAGTTGGAGTTGGGTTCAGTGAGCTGACATTGTGGGTCCTGTCGCCGACCAGCTCTGCCGTCCTCGCACCCCGCCCGGTGCAGAGACCCCGCTGCGGACGGATGGGCTCCCATGATCGGTGCCACCCACAATGTCGATTCACTGAACCATAGTGGGTGTGGAAGGAAGAAGAAAGATATGGGCTTGTTGCAGCGATTGAAACATGATTTGCGAGCAGGCATCGCCACACTGCGTTTGGGGACCGTCCATGCAGCAGGGCGTGCTCTGGAAGAGACTGAGCTGCTCCGCATGAGGTTGGAACTTCGCAAAATAGACCAGCAACTCTCCGATCTGTACAAAGACATCGGCGAGCGGGCCGTCGACATGAAGGAGCGGGGCGAAACGGCAGAGCGTGTTGTGTACGATGCCGAGATCGTGCGTCTCGTCAAAGAGGTTGAGGTGCTCAAGGAGTCGCAGAAGAAATTGGAAGCCGAAATGGAAGAGATTCGGAACGAGCAATGACCGAGCCGCGCCGATTGGCCGGCATCGATATCGGAACCCTCACCTGTCGTTTGTTGATCGCAGATCTGGCCCCAGGACAGCCTCTCAAAGAACTTCGATCTGAACGACGCATCCTCCGCTTGGGCGAGGGCGTCGATCAGACTAAACGACTGGGTCCAGTCGCAATGGATCGGGTTATTGCCTGTCTCCAAGAATGGCGGAATGTCATCAATAGCTATCATGTCGAAGCCACCTCGGTCGTGGCGACAAGCGCTACCCGAGACGCTGCGAATCGAGATGAGTTTCTTGAGCGGGTTAAACGAGAAGCCGGGTTTGAGGTCGAGGTCATCTCAGGCGAGGAAGAAGCCCGGCGGACCTTGCTCGGCATTCGTTCCGGCTTGCCTACCGGGGTGACGGATATCCTTGCGTTAGATATCGGTGGTGGCAGTACTGAATTCATCCTAGATCGTCCGGGACAGAAACCTGTCACCCGCTCAATCGATATTGGAGTGGTCCGCCTCTGCGAGCGGCTGTTGCGTCACGACCCACCAACCGATGAGGAAGTGCGCCAGGCGCGCGAGTGGGTGACTCGAGAAACTAACGCAGTCGTTGCTAAGATGGGCGACTATCGGCAGGCGACGTTCGTCGGCACCGCCGGCACGATCACATCCCTCGCGGCCATGGCCCAGAAACTTCCGACCTATGAGCCGGCGCGAATTCATAACTATGTGCTGAAGCTGGAAACCATCCGAGAGTTGGAGTACACACTGCTCACTAGGACAAAGGCTGAGCGAGTCGGCCTGCCTGGTCTGGAGAAAAACCGCGAAGACGTTATCGCCGCCGGAGCGCTCATCATCCAAACGATTATGGAGACGTTGGGCGAGGAACAATGTCTGGTGAGCGATTTGGGATTGAGGGAAGGAGTATTGATAGAGTTGACGATGCGCAGTAGCAGTGTGGATGATGTTGCAATCCAAGGCCTACCAGCCTATGCGCACAATTTAGGAAAAGTGCTCAACGAGTGGTCCGAGGTGTCTAACCTTTTATCTAGGGACATCGAAAGTCTTGTGGATGCATACAAAGATGACTGGTCTAGCCAACCTTTTCGTCGGATGTTTGTGCGCGCTTGCTGGGCATTGATCGAGGGCGAGGCTTTTTGCTTGAAGCAATTTACTCTTCGTGCCTGTGAGTTAGGAGGAAGGAGTCTTACTTCATCCGAACACAAGTTGCTATCCGAAGTTCTAATGCTAGGTGACGACAGCGGTCGTGTAAAGCGGGAGGATGTGCGTGCGAGTACTCATGAGAATCTCAAGGAAGCGCTTAAAATTGCGACTTCTAAGTTCGAGCTTGAATGGACTCCAGATTTCGGCAATCAAGGCTGGGCACTGTTGAGACGCTCGCTAGATTTGAGGCATCGCATTACGCATCCAAAGATTGCAGCCGAACTTGCTATTTCAGATGATGAGCTGGATCTTCACAGAAGCGGGTTCGCATGGTTTCTAGAAACGGTTCAGAAGTTTCAAGCGATCTTTCAGCAAAAGTACCGGTGAAAGAAAAAGTCCTACTTCTGCAAATACCACCGATAGCCTTGGTTCTCGGTGAATTGGGCTTTCGGGGCGCCGCCGGGTTTTTCCAGCAACAGCACTTTGAAGTCTTGGAGGCCGAACCAGGCGGGATCGGCGAGGTCGTGATAGTGGAGACCTTGAAGTTTTGGGAGCATATCACCCAAGGCCTGCTGCAATTCCTTCTCGGTATAGGCGCGCACGGCGAAGGGTTTGTTGATGGCCTGACAGAATCGCTGGATGGTATAGGTGGCGCCGGTGCAGAGGACTTTCGTGTCCGGTTTGAGTCCCAGGAATTGCGGAAGAGAAAGATACCGCTCTTGAAAACCGAGCCAGCGGACCGCTTGCCGCAGGTGGCTGTATTGGACCTCGTATTCTGTATGTCCCGGTAGCTTCACGGGTGCAGGCCATCCTTTCTCTATGCCGAACTCGGTAAGAAAGGCTCGGCCACCCGGCTTGAGCACTCGCCACAACTCGGCGACAAAACGAATTGGGCCTAAGTTAAAGATCACCGATTCAGGCGGGTCGCGTTCGATCGGGAGGCGAAGCCGCCTGATCCAATCCAGTGCTTCTTGGTGTTGTCCCGTCTCTCCGACCCCGCACGTCAGCTCGTTTCTACTCAGTTGCACGGGTGTCATGTCCGCCATGTTTTCGTTGTCGATCACGAGATCGATGGAGTGATCGGCCAACGGGAGCGATTCGGCATTGGCCCTGGTGCTGGCGACATTCCAACCACCGGCTTTGGCTCGCGTGACTTGAAGGTTGAGGAACGGGTGTGTGATGTCGAGCGACAGGTATGTGATGCCCTGCTTTTCGAAGGGCAACAGGTCCTTGCCTAGCTCCTGCGCGACGTAACCGAGGCCGCCGCCGATTTCCAGGAGGACCTTGGGCTTGGGATTGAACCAGCCGAGTCGACGTAGTTGCCGCATGAGGAGGCGCCCGTAGGTCAAGCCGCTCAATGCTTCGCTTGGCTCACGGAAGAGATGGGAGACGGTGGTTTCGATCAGGTCAAAATGACGGTCATCTTCTTCGCTTTGGGCCAACTCGTGATGATGAAATTCTTCCAAGTGCTCCTCGCCCTCAAACCCTTCCTTTCCCGACCAGCCTTCGCGGACCTGCTGCAGGAGGATATCCCACTTGGCTTTGTGTCGATGACCTCCTGGCGGGTCAGTTCCGAAATAGCAGAGGCAATAGTTTGGCGTGGCCCATCGTTCAAGGTGCCAGGACCCCGGTTGCCCGTCCGGTCCGCAGATCTTCGTGCCATATTGCTCAACGAGCGTACCGACAGTCGTATGGCCGTTCATCGTCTTGAGCATGTCCAAGCCGGTGTGGTTCAAACGGATAAGCGGCAGGTTGTCATCCAGCGGGGCATACCACCATTCGTCTGATTGGTGTTGGTAGGCAACAAGATCAGGAATGCGCCAGGCAAGGAGGCTTAGGGTTTCTCCCGTCAAGTTCAATGGTTCACGGACAACGGCAGCGGATTTCATAACGAGCAGCTCTTGGTGATGAGCTCTAGCAGCCTACAGGAGCAATTGGCAATCGTGCAAGACGAGGATCGGTGTGTTTACAACTGAGACGGTGTTGAGGGGCCGTCAGTCACGACCAGCAGGCCTCGCATGATGGGATGGATACCGCAGTGATAGGGGTAACGGCCGGCCGGTAAGCCCGGCACGGTAAAGTGTCCTCCCGGTGCGACCGTCCCCGAATCGAACAGGCATGGACGTTCTTCCTTCATGCAGTCACTGTGGGTGACGGTATGGTGGGTTGGCGTCGGATTCTCCCAGCGAATGGGCGTGCCGCTCGCCACGGTGGCGGTGGCAGGAACGTAATAGGGCGATCCGTTCTCCATGAGAATCTGGGTGGTTGGGGAAAGGTCCAGGGCTGGCCCACCCGCGGCAGCTCCGATCCCTAGGACAATCGTCACGATGCGTACTCGGTTCACGTCGGCGCTACTCCTTACGAGACGTTTTATTCGTAAGAGCCGGGAACGAGCGGGAGGATTCAGGCTCGTTTCCCATATTGTTGCATCCTAGCATGGGATTGAGCTGGACTGCTTGGGAACGCTCTGCATCTTTCCCGTACGCCTCGTTGGTCGCCAAGATCGGTCTACCATGAACCGCTAAGAAGCAGAAAAAGAGCCGATCGATGGAAATCAAGATCGGGGTGGTTGCAAGAGGCTGTTCGTTCATGCTAGATGGAGGCCGTTACGCCGCGCTGAAACGAAGAGGAGGAATCGGAATGGCGAACAAGAAGAAAAAAGCCGTCACGAAAAAGTCGTCACGGACGAAAAAAGCTACACCGTCGCCGAAGAAGAAGGCGGTCAAGAAGACAGTGAAAAAGCGTGCGGCTGTCAAGGCGTCCAAACCGACCTCGAAGAAAAAGACCGTCAAGAAAGCGGCTGCCAAATCTGTGAAGAAGGCCGCGCCCCCAGGGAACCGGACGAGGCCGATCTCGAGGATGAGGATGAGATGGCCAGCGATGAGCTGGAGATGGAGGGTGAGATCGAAGAGGACGACGTCCAAGAAGAATTGGATCTTGACGCCGATGACGACGGAGACGAACTTATTGAGAAGTCCGAAGATTTGTTGGACGACGATTACCGACACAATTGATATCTCGTTCTTTAGTGGTCGGCCCGGCTCCATCCATACCGCGTCCCGTCGATGCAACTCATCATTGGCGGACGCAAGGGACGTCAGGTCCGTGTTTATCGCTTCTACACACCGCCGCTGAAACCGATTGATTCCAGCGGCGGTGTCTCATTACCTCCCGACCGTTTCGTTGCTCTCTGCAATAGGGACCGAACCTTGCCTCACCGCTGCTCACGTAGCACGTATGCTGATTTTCGGAAGCAGATGTGGTCTCGTTGGCATGTGGCTCTCGTGCTTGTAATCGCCATTGTGACTTGTCCGCCCGAAGCCGATGCTGTTTGCGTTGCCGAGTCGTCCCCGACTGGAATTGAAGCGGGTCTTGTGGTCCATCTTTCGCCCAGCTGTACACAGGCTGAGCGGGAAGCCCATGCAGTGCGTGGCGAAGCCGTTATGGATGCGATCGCCAAGGGGCGTCCTGTCGATCTCCTTGGTGTGATTGTGCGCGGGGATCTGATCTTCGATCGCCTTGCTGTACACACGACGGCAGGCTCACCAGTGTCTACCTCGGAGAGGGCGAACCACGGGGATCGTGTCGGCGGCAAGGGGCAGCGAATTGTTCGCAAGACAGTGAGTCTAAGAGATTCCGTGGTGTTGGGCGCAGTGCGCCATCGGGCAGTGGACGGCACGCTTCGGTTTGAAGGACCTGTTAACTTTCATGGGTCTCATTTCAAGGAGGGGGTGGATTTCTCGCGGTCAGTCTTCCAGGACGCGGTCGAACTTTCAGCCGCCACATTTGATAAAGAAGCCTATTTTGTTCAGGGACAGTTCGTCCGGCAGATGGACTGTCGAGAGACCAAGTTTGGCCCCAGCACCAGATTTCATCAATCGAGATTTCAAGGTTCGGTGGACTGTACCGGTGCGCTCTTCGACGGTATGGCGGAGTTTCTGGAAGTGAATTTCGAACAACCGGCATCGTTTGAGCAGTCCAGGTTTGGTTTGGGAACGGGCTTTTCCGGAAGTCGTTTCAAAAGTCGGATCAGCTTTCGTGAAGCGATCTTCAGCCGCGAGACCTTCTTTGTGTTCGTGGCCTTCGAAGGCGAGGCGGTGTTTGCCGGTGCCCAGTTTCTTGGGCCAGCTGACTTCTCAAACGCTGAGTTCAGACAACAAGACGATCTTGCAACGGCACGCTTTGACGAACCACCGCTTTTGGTCCAGACGAAGAGGCTTGAACTAGTTCAGCCTTCCGGTCTTTTTCAAACCAGGACTAGGCAGTATGCTCTCACCTTGGTCTTTCTCATTGTAGCCGCCTTGCTCGTGGCGTATGCAGTAAGACTCAGATGAAGAGCGCTTGATTATCCCCAATATATAGAATCGTGCTTGCCCGTTACCCCATAAGTTGATATAAGGACACCGTGGACTCACAGGCCGAAGATTTTGAACAGACAGAGCTTCCGTACCAGGTCCGCATCGAAAATTTTGAGGGACCACTGGATCTGCTGCTGCATCTCATCAAGAAGAATGAGATCAACATCTACGATATCCCGGTCGCAATGATTGCCCAACAATACCTCGAGTATCTGGAGGCCATGGAGGAACTCAATCTCAACGTGGCGGGGGATTTTTTGGTCATGGCAGCGACGTTATTGCATATCAAATCCAGAATGCTGCTGCCGGTGGATGAGACGGCCGACGACGACGAAGACGGGCCGGATCCTCGGGAAGAGCTCGTTCGACGCTTGCTCGAATATAAGGCTTTCAAAGAGGCGGCACGTCAGCTTGACGACCAGGAAAAGGTGTGGCGCGAGATCTTTTGGCGTGAACAAGCTCCATCGGTCGAAGAGGTTGAGGAGGATCTTCCGTTAGAAAATGTCTCGCTGTTTGATCTCGTTGATGCGCTCAAGGAAGTGCTGGAGCGAAATCCGAGCAGCCGGCTCATGGAGATTGTTCCAGACAATCTCACGGTTCGCGAGCGGATGAATCTCATTCTGGAAACGCTCGAAGGCAAAGACTCGGTCTCGTTTGCTGCGCTGTTCGAAGGATCGAGCCATCGAATGGTGATCGTCGTGACGTTCTTGGCGTTACTTGAATTGATGCGGCTGCGGGTTGCTCGTGTATTCCAAGCGGAAACATTCGGACCGATTCTGGTTTCACGGATGTTCTCTTTGGTGCCCGATCCGGCAGAGCTTGATGATGTCGATGTAGAATGGAGGGGAGCATGACTCCACAGACGGTGGATGTGGTTCATGATGTGCCGGAAGCCGACGCGATGAATATCGGAGAGGTGAATGGATCGCCTCATGATCAGAGCTTCGATGACAATCGGGTGCAAGGCATGGGCGAGCTCCAGGCGATTCTGGAAGCACTGCTTTTCGTTTCTTCCGAACCGCTGTCGTTGGCGCGTCTTGTGGCCGTGATGGAGAACGTGCCGAAGGTTGACGTGGAAGAGGCACTACGAAATCTCGGTCAAGCGTTCGAACAAGACGGGCGGGGGGTGCGGCTGGCTGTTGTCGCGGGCGGATACCGTTTCGTCACGAAGCAGGACTATGCCCCTTGGATCAAGCGGCTGGACAAGGCCAAGACGGCGGCAAAACTGTCCAGATCCGCCCTGGAATCGTTGGCGATCATCGCCTACAAGCAGCCGCTGGTACGGTCGGAGATCGAAGAAATTCGCGGGGTGGAAACCTCCGGTGTATTGCGTACGCTGTTGGAACGAAAATTGGTGCGGATCGTCGGGCGCAAAGAGGTCCCCGGGCGTCCAATCATGTACGGGACGACCAAAGTCTTTCTCGAACATTTTGGCTTGAGCGATCTCTCGCAGCTACCTCCACTTCGGGAATTCAAGGAACTGGGCGAGGCAGAACAATCACTTTTTCCGATGGACGGTGGAGACGTTCCGCCCGGGGACGGTTCGGCCGAGACGCTCGAGACGGGTGCGGAACAGTCGGTGAATGCTGAACTCCAGACGTCTGCCCAGCTCGATGAGATGTTGGATCCTCTCCCTACCGCTCAGTAGCCAACGAACAACGATAAGAAATCGAGGGGAGGTCAGTTTTCCGGCCATGGCCCCCAGTGTCCTGGGCGAGTGCTTCACGTCCGCTCGCCGGAGCGGCTAGTGGGTCGGCTTTTTCTTAGGTGGCGGGTTCTTGAGGGGCTGGAGCTCAACGCTCTGTTCGTCCACCTTTTTCTGGAGTGCTTTCAGCTCTTCCTTGAAGGCCTGCAGATCAGCCGGGGGACCATTGTGGATGCCACCATCATCAACGCGCCGAGGTCGCGAAGAATCGTGGGAAGGCGCGCGATCCGGAGAGGCGTCAGCCCAAGCAGGGGAACCAGTGGGACGTCGGCATGAACACATTGCTCAGGACAAACGTGAATTGATCAGACGTTCCCTAAGCACAGCAATCGTTTGCCTGCCGCGAATTGTGGTGCTGAGGGTTCGAAGTAACGGTTAGAGGTTTGAAACTTTGCCCTCAGCGGCGGAAGCGGTGCGGAGCGACCAGGCTAATCCGAGCAGCGACAGCGTAAAAATCAACCATTTTGAAGGGTCAAAGTTATACCAACGGGGACCGTTTCGGTAGTCGCTTTGGTAGGTGTGGTGATAGTTGTGGTACCCCTCCCCAAATGTCAGGAGCGAGACGAACCAGCTGTCTCGACTGGAGTCTGCCTGACTATGCGGCTGGCTCCCCCAGAGATGGCATACTGAATTAATGCAGAAGGTCGAGTTCAGGACGGCAAAGGTGCGGCCGACACCGGCCAGCATGAAACAGCCGACACCACCGAGCCAACCACCGTGCAGAAAGCCTATCAGGAAGGGCAACGCTAATCCTGAGAGCACAATCGGCACATAGTAGCGATGTTGCCACATCACGACTGAGTCTTGACGGAGTCGCGTTGCATATTTCTCATCCGAATAGCGCTGGTCGGCGAAGAGCCATCCGCAGTGGCTGTGCCAAAACCCGAGCTTGGCGTTGTAGGGATCAGCATCCTGGTCGCAGGCGGCATGATGGCGAATATGATCGGCTCCCCACTTGAGGGCGGAATTCTGGAGCGCCCATCCTCCAGCGATCAGGAGGACGGCCTTGACCCAGTCGGAGCACATGAAGCTCCGGTGTGAGATGAGTCGATGATAGCCGACCGTAATGCCGAGCCCGGTGACCATGTACAGGACTACAAACATAGTCCAATCCAGCCAGGTATAGCCGTAGACGAAGCCAAACAACGGAACAGCGATCAGCCCGCTCCCAGCAATAAGGGTGAAGAGCAATACCGTCACATAGATGGGATAGGTGCGTTTAAGGATGATGGCGGATTCCGCTGGTGCTGTCATTCAGTGTACTAATGCAGGAGGGAGCATGCAGGTGGTGCCTACTCAGGCATATCCTGGTTGTGGGACCGGCTCCGAAACGAGAATTACTCTAACAGGACAGAGACAAAATAGCTACTGTAGAAAGACTGACAATAGCCCTCTTGTTAGACATTGACAGCGGACGGTAAGATTTCATATACATAACCTGAATCTGTATCGGCCTCACCAATCGGGGAATCGAGGGTGTTTAAGAGCTGAGGTTGCACTCTGAGAATCTTCCAGTTGTGAGAGAAGAGAGAAATGGGTAGGTCTGGAACTTGGTAGTTAATCACAAGGAGGCAGTCCAATGAAGAGTGCGTTATCAATTATGTTCGGTGTGGCAGCCGTCGCGCTGGTCGCGGCGCCGCTCACCTCGTATGCAGGCGGAACGATCAGTGGGAAGGTAACGTTTGCCGGGAAAGCCGAGCAGAAGGAGTTCCTCTTTTCAAAGTTCCCAAATCCAAAGTTCTGCCCTAAGATTGCAAACAAGAGCTTGGTGGATGGGGACAAGCGGTTTCTGAAACAGATCGAAGTTGGGAAGGACGGCGGCTTGAAGGGTGCGGTCGTTGCGGTTGCAGATATCGAAGATAAGGCCTGGATGGATGGCTATGCCGGGACGGAAGTTGTGGCGGCGTTTTGTGATTTCCAGCCGTTCAGCGGTGTCGTCGTCAATAATCGCCCATTCAAGGTTGAAAATACCGATGCAGACCCTGATGACCCCAAGTCAGTGGCCGGTGTGCTCCACAACCCACACAGTTTCACGGTGAAGGGCGCATCCTCGGCAACCGGTTTCAACATTGGTCTTGCGAAGAAGGGCGACAAACTGGATAAGCCGGTGACCTTCCGTGGCGGTGCAGAAAAGGAAGGGTACTTCCGGTTACAGTGTGACCAGCATGAGTTCATGCAATCCTTCTTCCTGCCCGTGTCGAACCCACATTTTGCGGTTGTGAAGGATGATGGTTCCTTCGAGATCAAGGATGTGCCGGCTGGGAAGCATAAGGTCATCGCCTGGCATCCGTTTGCTGGCAAGGCCAAGAAGATTGAGTTCGAGGTGGATGTGGCCGACGGCGGCACCGCGAACCTCAAGGCTGAAATTAAGTAAGCCTGGATCAGCTAGTCCTCGTAGTAGAAGGGCAGCGGAGCACCCGCTGCCCTTCGTGTTTTTAGCCGTTTTCGTACCCAATTCGTCGCCTTGCCTAGCCGACCATATCGTTATCGTTTCATTGTCTTCACAGTGGTTCATGGTTGCGAATAGTTGGTGCTGCACACCCAAGCGCGACCATCAGTCACTACGAATGTCCGATCCCATCTTCGAGAAGCCTGCGCTAGCCACCTGGCTCTGTGCATGATGTGATACATAGTGTGCACAGGGGTGGAATCGACAAAGGCGGGGTGAAGAGGTCATGACTTGAACTGGTCCATCAAGGGAGAAGGTTCATGACGATCCCTACTTCAACCGTAGGGGATGTTCGTGAGCACATCCGGGTGAAGAGGTTCGCCCTGCCACTACTCCTACTCCCCATCCTCCTAACGCTTGCCTCCTGTTCAGTGATCGAGGGGGCCTTCTCTGCGGTCAAGACCACGTTCTCAGTCATCAAGACCAGCTATCGTATCGCCAAAAAAACGGTCAAAGGTACGATCTGGGTGGTGCGAGGCACCTATGAATTGACGAAGGAGACCACGAAGCTTGTCTATCACATCGGGAAGTTCACCTTTGAGGTGGTCCGGGCTCCGTTGGAGTATCCATTGATACGGGACGATATTCAGACCATCGATGGGCTCCCGGTTAAGGAGGCGATCAGGCTTGGGCGGGTCAAAGCCGCTCCGTACACTGTCAAGGGTCAGCATTATGTGCCGATGAGCCTCGCCAGTGCACAGACCTACGAAGAGACGGGCGTGGCCTCGTGGTATGGGGAGGAAACGAGGCGCCTGCCCGGAGGGCACATGACGGCCAACGGCGAGCTGTTCAATCCCAGCGCGTTGACGGCGGCACACAAGTATCTGCCGCTTCCGATCCACGTCCAGGTGACCAACCTCGAAAATGGAAAGTCGATCATTGTCCGAGTGAATGACCGCGGCCCCTTCCCCAGTCAGCATAACCCGGATTCAGTGATGCGGATTATCGACGTCAGCCGGGGAGTAGCCGAACAACTCGGATTTGTCGAACAGGGTGTTGCCAGGGTTCATGTGGAAACCATCCGGCTGGACGAAGCGTGAACGGAAATCTGACCTCGTCGCGTGGGATGTAAGAAGGAGGGGCAGGTTGAGAGAGAGCGGGATAGGGGCAGCAATTCTCACGGTATGCGCTATCCGCCCGCTTCGCCCATTCAGCGAGGTGAGCTATTGGCCCTCAGCATGAGGCAACGGGGACTGCTTAACCAAGCCCACCACCACTGCCTGTGAGAACCGGGACGGGCTCCGGCTTCGCCGGAGCCAGTCCTCAAAACGCCTCCGAAGTGGTCTTCTCGGCTCTAAACAGGGCATTCGCCGCCTTGTCTTTTACTTTCTGATCTAGGTAAGATCTTGCGTTTGAAAGCGATTAGCTCAAGGGGATTGGTGTGTCACGAGAGCTTTCACTCGCAGAAGTTTTCCAGCTTGGCTACTACTGGGAGACCAAAATCCTCCTGACGGCCGTGAAGCTGGATGTCTTTTCTGCCATCGGTGAACGACCGAAGGCAGTTCAGGACATTGCCGGTCGTCTTCAGGCCGATCCTCACACGCTGGGCCTTCTCTTGAACGCCCTCGTCGCAATGAAGTTGCTGACGAAGGAGGGGGACCTGTATGGCAACTCGTCGACGGCGCTGACATACCTCGTCCGGCAGTCGCCGCAGTACGTTGGCCACTTGCTCCTCCTGCACGATGCGGAGTGGAATAACTGGGGCAAACTCGAAGAAACGATTCGCACGGGGAAGCGGACGGTCGACCGCCATGTTTTTGAGACCGATCCTGAGTTGGGCGGCCATGTCTTGGCGGTGCTGAATCGTATCGGGCAGCAAAGCGGCCCGGATTTGGCCAAGCGGCTGAAGCTGGGTGGCCCAGAGCGGATGCTCGATCTCGGCGGCGGTGCCGGTACTAACGCGATTGCCTTCTGCCAGGTGTATCCCGAACTGCACGCGACGGTTTTTGATCTCCCGGAGACGCTGAAGTTAACAGAATTAACGGTGAAGGATGCGCGGTTGGAATCTCGGATCGCCTTGCTGCCCGGTGATTTCAATCGAGATCAACTCGGAGGACCATATGATGTGGTCTTGATGTCCGATATCCTGCACTATCAAACGTTCCAGATGAATCAGGATCTGGTCAAGAAAGTCTTTGCATCGCTGGCATCGGGCGGGCGGTTGGTGATTAAAGATCGATTCTTGGATGAAACCGGCACCGGCCCGGCGTGGACGACTGCGTTCGCAGTCCACATCCTCGTCAACACCCAGCAAGGCAGCTGCTTTCAGGCCAGCGAAGCCATGCAATGGCTTCAGGCTGCCGGGTTTGGCTCAGTTGTGGAGTTGGAGAAGACGGCTGTGGTGCAGGGGCTGAAACCGTGAGCAGGTGGTGGGTAGTCACGACGTGTTTTGCACATCGGTCTGTTGGTGAGTGGAGTGAAGGTGAGTGGAGTGAATAGGTTCATGAGTCATGGGCGTGTGTAATGGGATCTTGTGATGGATTGGTTACGGGAACCAGGGTTCTTTGGAACACATGCGACGACTGGAGCGGATCTCAGTCAGCTGATGGCGACGCTCTTTACTGGGCTCTTTGTCATGGGATGGGTTCAGGCTCGCCGACGAAAGGCCGATGCGCACCATTGGCTGATGTTGGGCGGCATGATTGCCATGCTCAGCTTCTTTATAGCCTACTATCTGTTTCGACAGCTGGGAGTCCTGGCGTTTGAGGGCAAGGAAGGGTTTGGTGGCTCGCAGTCGCTCTATGATTACGTGTTCATTCCGGTGCTTACGCTCCACATTGTTCTCGTCATCATCGGCTTAATCATGGCGGTGTACATGATTGTGCTCGGTTTTCGCTCTCAGCAGTTCATCAGTGGGGTGCGATCCCTTCGGGAATCGCTGTTGCAAACAACATGGAAGAAGGTGGGTCTCATCTTTGGTGGCATTGCCACAGTTGTCCTCGGGCTATTTTTCTCGCGCGTCGCCACGGCTGGGTTTTCGATGCGGAAGTTGGAAGTGTATGCGATCTTTCTCGCGCTGGTGGCGTTCGTCTTCGCGATTGAGATGGCCATTCAACGGATCTGGCCTGATGGCGCGCGGCGGCATCGCGCGCTCGGCCGATTTACGATGGTTATTTACTGCGTCCTATTTGTCACGGGAAGCTTTACCTACACGATGTTGTACATCTTGTATCCTGGCAAGATCGGGTAATGACATGAGTGCTGAGTACTATGGATAAAGGAGTTCGGAAAGAGGCGTTGCTTGGACATTCGCTCAGGTCTCAGCACTCATTACTCAGCACTGGTACTTTGCGATGTTGACCTGCGGCTGTGGTCGATGGATGCATACGGAAGGGATTGAAGAGCGTGCTGGAGAAGGTGGTGCCCCTCAATGGTTTATTCGTTCCGAGTGTAGAGGTTGTGGTCTGAAAGTCGGCGTCGATGTACCGGAGGGGCAGACATATGGACTTGTCGATCGGTTGCTCTGGACCGATGAGGCGTTGCACCGATTGGACCGCATGCCGCCGTATGTAGCCGTGCTGGTTCGGGACGAGGTGGAGCAGGATATCCGTCGCCAGGGTCAGCGTGTGGTCACGTGCGAGACGCTACTCCGTCCCCGAACTGGGGAGCGCCTCGACTGGGACCCTGAAGCGGAGCGGCGGTTGGAACGGGTACCGGCACCGGTTCGTGCCATGGCGCGGATTGAACTCGAGCGCACCGCAGCAGATCGTGGGCTGTCTCGCATTACGGTATCGCTGATGGAAGAGATCAAGGCGAAGTATTTCGGGATGGCCGCGTCAAAATAGTCACGAGTGCTGAGGACTGAGTGCTTAGAAGGAGAGAAAATATGAAACGAACTATCCTCCCCACCCAGTCCTCAGTCCTGCAGCCTTAGTCCTGGATATATATGTTGCATCGAATGGCCTTGCGCGTAATTCCCAGCTTGAGCTTGGCGGTGACGGAAGATGCCGTGCGCCGGCAAAAGCGAATTGTCATGTTTGTGCCAGGACTGATTGCCTTCGGGGTGTATCGGCTGGCGAAGCATCTTGTGCCGATCACTGAGCCCTTGGTCTTGCTGGCGGTCAGCAGTCTGGTGGCAATGGTCACGGCGCTCTTGTCCTATTGGGTGGGGCGGTCTGCTCCCTGGTCTGTCATTGTGCGCCAAGATGGAGCGCGTCTTCTTGGCTGGCTTGCCGGTTGGATCGGAGCCGTGTATGGCATTCAACTGTCCCTGTTGGTGCTCACCCTTTTATGGATCATGCACTACAGTTATTTCCAGCACCCTGACGGACCGGCGATGATGGCGATCATCATCTCCTGCACGTCCGTCGCACGGGATGCGTTTGAGATTGGCCATGTGCGCAAGCTTTCACTGTTAGGGCGACCATTTCTCACGTTCCCCGATGGAGAACAACTTCTTGTCTTGGTACAGCGGAGGGCTTGGCAACTGGGGCCCTGGGCCGTGGTGGGTCTTGGCCTGGGTGCGATGGCATCGTTATCCGGGGCGGCCATGGTGGATGCTCAGGGAGCCGCGTTGGTGCAATTGCTGAGCGTGACAGTCCTCGGCGGTGGTCTGGCCCTCTGTGCCTATTTTGGCGGGCTCTATCCGTCCGTCCCATGGGCGCACACGTTCCGTCAGACTGCGCCGGGTGAATTGATGAAATATTGGTGGTGGCCCGGGATGGCCTTTGCCTCAACCTACTATCTGGTGACGATGGGCGTACTGTTGTTTGTCGTCCGTCAGCCGACGATTACGCTGAGTGCTGCGGCCGTGATGGGTGCGATGGTCACGGCGATGATGGCGGTGTATGGGTACTATCTGGGCGATCGACGTCATGTGGAGGATGAACAGGCCCCACAGCTGTCGAGTGGAATGTTGCGTTGCCCGTTTGTGATGGGAATTCTTGGGAAGACGGTCGGTGCTGATGGTGCGGCTGGGGAGTTAGCGCTCGGCAAGACCGGAACGAAGGGGTAGAGGTATGAGCCGAGGATTTATGATGACCCGCTCTGCGATCAATGTTGCAATCTGCATGGCATTTGTCGCGATCGCCATTGGATATGGGTGGAATGGGCTCAGCCTGTCATTAGCCGAATCATCGACGGATGTGTACTTTGGCACTGAAGGCACTCCGCAGGGACCGGCGGCTCCCACTCCACATGAAACAATCTATCCGCAAATCGGCTCGTTGGACAGTCGGCTGCTGGTGTGGTTTGTCACACAGCAACATACCTATTTCGGCGGATTTGTGCTCGCTCTGCCATTATTTTGCGCGTTGCTCGAGTTTCTTGGTTTGATCACCAAGAAGCCGGCCTTGGCCCTTCGCTACGATGGTCTGGCGAGAGATCTCGCGAAGGTGGCGGTCTTGGCCCTGTCGGTCACGGCGCTCATCGGCAGCGTGATGCTGACGATGTTCATCACGCTCTATCCAAGTTTCATGAAGTACATGGGCGGAACGTTCAAGGGGTTCATGCCGGCCTACGCCGCCGTGTTCGTCGGAGAGTCCCTGCTCCTGATCGTCTATTACTACGGGTGGAATCGGATGGCGGATCGAGGCATGAAGTGGATCCATGCCGCAATCGGCATTCTGACTAATATTGTGGGGACCGCGTTGTTGATGATGGCGAACGCGTGGTCCGCCTTCATGATGTCTCCCGCTGGGGTGGATGCACAGGGACGGTTTCTGGGCAATGCCTGGCATCTGCTGCATTCCGCGCTCTGGAACCCGCTCAACGTTCATCGCTTCCTTGCAGACATCATGTCCGGCGGGGCAGTGGTACTGGCCTATGCCTGCTATCGGTTTTTTACCAGCAAGACCGACGAAGAGCGGGCCTATTTCGATTGGGTGGGATATGTCTTCTTATTCGTGACAGTCTGTGCGCTCATTCCCATGCCGATTGCCGGCTACTGGTTGATGAAGTCGGTGTTCGTATTTCGCCAGACCATGGGTGTCACCATGATGGGTGGATTGCTGACGTGGTTGTTTGTGGTCCAGGCACTCTTGATCGGTGTCCTGTTTCTGGGAATCAACTACTATCTATGGCAGAGCATGGCGCGGATCAAGGGGGGTGAGCGCTATCAGCCCTATTACCAACTCTTACTGGGTGTGTTGATGCTGGCGCTCTTCATCTGGCTGACGCCTCACACACTCCTGACGTCTGCCAGTGAGATCAAGGCCATGGGAGGCGCCCAGCATCCGGTGATCGGCAACTATGGAGTCATGTCGGCCAAGAACGGGGCCGTCAACATCCTGATCCTCGTCACTGCGCTCAGCTTTTTGTACTATCGTCGAGCGAATCGAACGATGACCATTTCGTGGACCAGGACCGGAAATATCGTAATCACGGTGCTGTATCTTGTCGGCGCCTTGAACATCATCTGGTTGTCCATCTATGGGTTTTACTTGCCGGCGAAAATTCGCGTCGGTCTTTCGGCTCCGCAAGCGTTCACGACGCTGACGGTGATCATGGCGGGTGCCGTCGTCAATCGCTTGATGCTCAGACGGGCGGTCGTGCATGGTCCGATCCAGTGGGGGAAGATTCCACTGCGTGGCATGGTCGGATTATTCGGGTTGGCGGCGTCGTTTAGTTGGGTGATGGGGTTAATGGGATACATCCGCTCATCGGGACGATTGTCTTGGCACATCAGTGAGTTGATGGCTGACGTCTCGCCCTGGGCCTTCACCCCGGACCTTCAATACGCAACCAAGATGGTGACGGTGAACATGGTGGTATTTTGGGCAGCAGTTCTCGCGTTGTTCTGGATGTGTGAGCGGGGGCAGCAGCCTGTGATGGGTGAGGAATTCCTGGAGGGACAGGCGCCCTTGCTTTCGCCCGTTCCATCGCAAGAAACATAGAAAGGGAATGAAGTCTATGGAGTGCCGTGCGCCGATGTATGCCGCAGCCGTTCTCAGCATTCTGGTTGGTGTGTTTGCCTGGCAAGTTCCCGTCGTTGCCCAAGGGCAGATCCTGGTGCTGGAGGATTTCCAAATGAAGGAAGCGGACGGGTTTCCTTCTCTGTGGGAACACGAAAATCAGCGGAGTCAATCGAAAGGCCGTGAAGCCTACAAGGTACGGTCGGAGAACGGCGCGAACTTTCTGTCGGCGAAAGATGCTGGGCAGCGGATCAAGAAAAAGAAAATCGATTGGGATCCCAAGGCCTATCCTATACTGACCTGGCGGTGGCGTCTCAATAAGGCAACGGCTGGGAACGAGCTGCTGGCTGCGGTCTACGCGTCCCTTGATACCGATCTCCTCTTTATCCCGGTGTTTACGAAATATGTATGGAGCGAGTCGAAACCGGATGGCACCTTGACGGAAGGGGGCATGTTTAGCGGCTCCGAGATCGTCGTCCAGACAGGAACGAAGGAGGTCGGGCAATGGTTTGAGGAGCGGGTGAATGTGTACGAGGATTTTAAGCGGATTCATAAACATGAGCCGGCGGAGAAGGCATGGGGGATTTCCATCATCGCGGCGCCTGGAGTTGAAATTGATTTTGGCCCGCTGATTGCCGCTCCGGCTAAGTAGCGGTCTGCGCTCGGTCTATGAAGGATCGGTGTGATGGCGAGAAGCAAGGCATTTGACATTGCGCTCGGGATAGTCGTGATGGGTACCGTCGGGACTCTGATCGGTATGACCATGGGTGGTGGGCTGATGCCTGTAGCCATCGCTGTTGGGCTCGCGCTCGGTATTGTGGTCGGTTTTCTCGGCGGGCGACGATTTCTCATCAGCATTCTTGTCGGGACCATCCTGGGTGGTGCCTTAGCTTGGTTCATGGCCGGCGTCGATCGAATCTGGGTTGGTGCCGGAGCGGGTGCTGCTATGGGTGGCTTTCTGGGTGTCCAGATTTCAATGTTGCTCGATGTGCGTGCTGCCAAGAAGGCGGCATCGGAACAGGTCGAGACGTCGCCATCCTAATCGGTAGGCACTCTCGACTAAAGAGGTCTTCGTGGAAAACAAGGGTGTTTTAGTCGGGTCCATTATTTTTGTGTTTGCGTCGTTCTTTCTTATGATCGGCTTGCTGGCCTATGAGTCCTATAAGGCAAAGCAAATGAAACAGCTTGCCGCGTCCGTGAAGTCGGAAGCCCGACCGACGGCGAGCAGCCTCCCGGCTCAGGATTTCTCGATGTACAAGACCAAAATCGGAGATGAAGGCCGGGAAATGGTCCAGATTCCGGAGGGTCCTTTTACGATGGGAAGCAATGATGGTGATCCGGACGAGGCTCCTGAGCATCAGGTCTACCTGAAGGGGTTCTATCTCGACCGAAAAGAAGTCACGCAAGATGAATATCAGCGGTTCGCCAGGATGACCAAGCGTGGCACACCTAGGATCGAGGTGTTCGACGATGATCAGTCAAAGATTTTGAAGCCGGAATTTGCGGCTATGAGTGTCTCCTGGGACGACGCGGCAGCCTACTGCAAGTGGGCTGGCAAGCGTCTTCCAACGGAAGCCGAGTGGGAAAAAGCCGGTCGTGGTGAGAGTAAGAGAAAATATCCCTGGGGGGATAAATTTGTCACGAACGCCGCCAATGTCGACGGCAGTGAGGACGGGTATAAATATCTGGCTCCGCCCGGGTCGTTCGATGCGGGACGAGGTCCCTACGGTCTCCATGACATGACGGGCAATGTCGCCGAATGGGTTGAGGACTCCTACGACGAACACTACTATAAGAAATCACCATTTCGTGATCCTAAGGGACCGGAGAGCGCCGATCTCAAAGTCGTGCGTGGCGGCTCATGGCGGGAAACTGAACATAATGCGAGGCTGTCAAAACGATTTGCCGCGAAACATTGGCGGACGGATGTGACGATTGGTATTCGTTGCGCGAGCGATCTCGACCAAACCGGGAGTGTTCCTGAATCCTAGGCCGGTATGCTGGAAACAAAGTTCAAGGTCGTCTTCCTATTCGTCGTGTTGGCCTGTGCCGCCATGCCTGTTGTCGCTATTTTGCGAGGGACTACCGTAACGCCGTATGAAAAGGCGGCGCCTGGAACTAGCGCCGAAGTTGAGTCGGTGGCAGATAGCGCTCCTGGAGAGGAACCTATTCCGGATGAGATGGTGACGATTCCGGCGGGGCCGTTCGTTCGTGGAACTGAGAGCGGGGGGTTTGATGAGCGGCCGCAGCGAACCATCCACTTGGATGCGTTTTCTATCGATCGGTACGAAGTGACGAATCATCACTATCAGCAGTTCGTCATGGCGACCGGCCATCGGAAGCCCGGGCTGCCTGCCCGTTACGCCAAGAGCGGTGGAAAGATGAAAGGCGCAAATCAACCGGTCGTCTATGTATCGTGGGATGATGCGATGGAGTATTGCCGCTGGAAGGGAAAGCGACTTCCGACGGAAGCGGAATGGGAAAAGGCGATGCGGGGTAGTGACGGACGGCTCTGGCCATGGGGGAACACAGAGCAGGCCAGTGGTGCCAACTGGGCCCGAGTATCGGACGGGTTTGAGGTATCCGCGCCGGTGGGAAGTTTTCAGGCTGACAAGAGTCCTTATGGAGTGATGGATGGAGCGGGTAACGTCATCGAGTGGGTGGACGATTGGTACGATGAAACATACTACAAGAGCTCGCCGGAGCAGGCCCCACCGAGCCCAGAGTATGGTACATATCGGGTGCTTCGCGGCGGAGGCTATACGACGACCGGAGGTGATGTTCGAATTACCAGTCGAAGCAAGATGATGCCGGACTTTCGAGATGAGACGATCGGATTTCGCTGCGCAATTTCGAAGACGGGAATGAGAGAAGAGGAAAAGAAAAAAGCCTGATGAATTTACAGAAAATCAAAGTAATAGAGGATCAAAAACACGGCCAAAATGATGTTGACAACCATACCGACCAAAACTATAATGTCAAACACTTTTGAGTTCTTCGACACAGTTTCTCCTGTTGCTTGGCGCACAAGCGACGCAATTTTGATAACACAGGGCCTAGTGCCTGTCAAGAAAATGCAGTAACTCTGAACCACCCACCAACTATCTTGATCGGGAGTCAAAACAACCATGGCCACAGCTACCCCTGACAGCGAAATTAAGATAAAAGTCGGCAAAATGATTTTCTACATCACGTGTGCTGTTGGATTATGGTTTTTCTACTGGTTTGCTGGCATTCAATGTCCCTGTTGAGTTTTGATGGCGCCTCTCTTTGTGTGAGGGGCCTGTCCGTATAATTTATCAATTGATTGACTTGGTCGGCAGAGGAGAAAGAGGAAATGAGCGCGCTGAATAATCCTGTTGTTGCAGTGATTGTCTCCCTTATTATCACGGTTGGCTATTTTGTTTTTGTCGATCACTACCTTATGGATATGCAGGGGTTGGATTTCTGGTACCTCTTCCGTAACTAAACCTGCGAGGATGTGATCGGATATTACCGGTAATTTGTAAATTTTAACGTAAGTGTATCAAGGAGGTATTCCATGGGCCTTTTAGCCGGCAAGCGCGTCTTTTCGATCATGGCGCTCTGCATGATGGTTGGCCTCCTTCTGCTTCCGATCGTCGTAGCTTTGCCTTCACCGGCAATCGGTGGAGATGCTCCTGCTGGCGATGCGGCAAAGAAGGATGGCGATAAAGTCGAGAAGGGCCGGGATGTTTATTATAAGACGGAAGGTATTGTGGTTGGTGCTCCCGCCCCTAAGACAACGGATGGTCCCAAGGACTATCCGAGGTACAACTTCGAGAGCCGTGTGTTGCTCTGGTTCGCCAATCAGCAGCATCTCTATTATGGCAGCTTCGTGTTGGCTGTGCCTATCTTCTGCATGATCATCGAGTTCATGGGTGTCGTGACGAAGGATAAGGCGCTCGCCAAGCGTTACGATCAGTTGGCCTATGATTTTATTAAGATCAGTCTTACGGCCTACTCTCTCACGGCTATTCTTGGTGGTATTCTGATTTTTACGTTCCTGACTTTATATCCGGCGTTCTTCTCTTACCTATCCGGTATTTTCCGTCCTGTCATGCACATCTATGCCTTGATGTTTGTGGCTGAGAGCGGGACTCTCTACATCTACTATTACGGCTGGGATAAGATGAAGGAGGGATTCCTGAAGTGGATTCATTTGAGCATGTCGGTGATCTTGAACGTCATCGGTACGCTGCTCATGTTCCTCGCAAATTCCTGGATCGGTTTTATGATGTCACCGGCTGGCGTCGATGAGCAGGGTCGGTATCTTGGGAATATCTGGCACGTCATCCATACTGCTTTGTGGAACCCCCTCAATCTCCATCGCATCCTCGGAAACATGGCCTTCGGAGGCGGTGTGGTCGCCGCCTATGCTGCGTACAAGTTTTTGGCATCGAAGACCGATGAAGATCGAGCTCATTATGATTGGATGGGCTACATTGCCATGGCGCTAGGGGTGGCCTTCTTGATTCCGTTGCCATTTGCTGGTTATTGGCTGATGCGCGAAGTGTATGCGTATCGCCAGCAGATGGGAATCACGTTGATGGGCGGTTTGCTTGCCTGGCTGTTTATCATCCAGGCTACGATGATTGGGATACTGTTCTTGAGCACTAACTATTATCTCTGGCAGGCCATGGGCCGCATGCGAGGTGCGGAGAAATATCAACGATACATTAAGTATCTTGTGTTTATTCTTGCCTGTGGCTACATGGTGTTCATCACTCCTCACACGATGGTCATGACGCCAGCCGAATTGAAGGCCATGGGAGGTCAGCAGCACCCTGTCTTGGGTAACTATGGGGTCATGTCGGCGAAGAACGGTGGCATCAACGTCATTATTACGACCACGGTGCTGAGTTTTGTCTGGTACATGAGGGGTAATAAAGTATCAACCGTCTCATGGGCAAAGTTCGGCAATATTTTTATGGGTGTGTTCTTTGCCTGTGCGTATTTCAATATTATCTTCCTCGCCGTGTACGGGTATTACATTCCGGCAAACGTACGCGTTGGTTTGTCTGTCCCGCAGGTGGCGACCACGTTGTCGTGCCTCTTCTTCATGTTCGCCCTTAACAGCGTCATGATGAAGGGGGCCAAACAGATGGGGCCGATTGAATGGGGAAAAATTTCCGCCCGTTCACAGTATGCGCTCATTATGTTGGCCACTGCCTTTACCTGGATGATGGGTTTGATGGGCTATATTCGCTCATCGGTCCGGCTGTTCTGGCATGTCAACGAAATCATGAGGGATAACTCGCCCTGGGCATATACCCATACGGTGGGATTTGCGGCAAACATGATTTCGGCCAACGTGTTATTTTTCTGGATTAGCATTCTCTTTGTCTTCTGGCTCGGCAGCCTGACCGCGAAGAAGGTCCCGGTGGAGTCAAGAGCTGGAATCCCGGGAAGTGTGCCGCAGCCAGCTGCTAGTCACTAATCGACGTTCTTATTCGCGGTTGGCGCGACAGCGAGAGATGTATTTCACCTCGCACTAGCCGCAGGAGGTCAAGATCTTGGGTAATCTGATTTCTGAAGCGTTCTCCATGGGATGGATGGCTCTGGCCATCCTTGCGGGTCTGCTGGTTTATTTTCAAGTATCTATCGGTGATCCTGCCGCAAAGAAGCGCGCGGTGTTCAAGACGTTTATTGGGATTATCTCCTGCTTCCTTTTGTTTATGGCGATCGCCAATTACAAGACGAATTTTTATGGCGAAAGCCGCTTGCTACCCGTATCCCTCGTGATGATCACGGTGACGACTTTCATCATGGCTCTGTACTTCACCAATCTTGGTGCCTTACTGAAGATCGGTGGGATGATGTTCTTTGTCGCCGCATTTCTTTCCGGTTATGGAAACTGGCTTCCGCAAGTCGAGGGTGGTTTCCCGCCAGTAGAGGAAAAGAAAACGTGGGATTCGATGACCCCGCAACAACTGGCGGATGAAGGTGAAAAGATTATCTTTGGAGGTGTCGGGAAGAATAAAGAGCAAGGCGCAATCGGCAAGGGGCAATGTCCCCTCTGTCATGCGTTTCATGCTGGCATGCTGGGTGAGCGAGCTCCAAACTTATTGGGTCTTCCAACGCGTGGAAATGAACGGTTGGACGATCCAAAGTATTCTAAAGGTAATCCGTCAAAGCGGGAATACGAAGTCAAAGAGGCTTTCCCGGGATCGGGGACCGCAGAAACCGCCCAAGAGTATATTGCGGAATCGCATGCCTGTCCCAGTTGCTATGTCGTGGCTGGGTATGGAGTCAAGGGAACGAATGACAAGCAGAGTCCGATGCCCGCTATTCATAAACCACCTATTTCGCTTAGTCTTCCAGAGCTTGCAGCTGTGGATGCTTGGATGTATCTACGCGAAGGGATAGATCCTCCTTCGTTCGAGGACCTAGTGAAGTCGTACGAGAAGTTTATCCCGGAAGCTGATCGTCCTAAGCAGGCGGATGAAAAGCCTGCTGGAGCCACTTCCCTGATGGCTGATGGATCGGAGCCGGTAGATCAGATTTTTGCCAAGGGTCAATGTATTTCCTGCCATACGATTCCAGGGATCCCGGGGGCGGTGGGAACCATCGGACCTAAGCTGGAAGAGGGGACAACCGCTTCACAACGTATTAAGGACCCAACCTATAAAGGAACCGCCAAATCACCCACTGAATACATTATGGAGTCTATCGTAGATCCCAGTGCCTTTGTGGTCAAGCCCTTCCCTGATAACACCATGCCAAAAGTCTTCGGACAAAAACTGAGCGCTGGTGCCTTGAAGAAGATTGTCGATTATTTATCACAGGTAAAGACAGGAGCGCCTCCACCAAAAATATAGTAGCCTCCGGGTGCCTGTCATGCGGAGAGTAAAGGGAGTTTGCCGATGAAAGCGTTGATGTCTCTCGGTGCCCTGATCGGAGTGGCTGGACTTCTCCTTCTGGGCGGGATGGTTTTTGATGTAGTTCCTTCAACCACGATACGGTTGGTCGAGGGGTATATGCCGATTCAGATGCTGCTCGAAGTAGCATGTTATGTGATCGGGTTTACCGGGTTGAGCTATATCATGGGTGCTATGGGGATGGCCATCCCGCGTTTTTGGCAAGGGATCGGCTTTTGGGTCTTCTTGATGCTCTATCTTAAGTTTCGTGTCTATCCTCCCATCCCCTTCAGCGTCCGTGCTATGTATGGAACGGTGGGCCTTGTTACAGTGTTTATGTGGGTATCTGCTAATGAAGAAGACTGGAACAAATTCAAGCAGCCCATCATGAACGTACTCGATGCGCAGACCGGAATGAAGAGGCTCCTCCGCTACGCGTACCTTGTTGCCATTCCAATTCTTGTCGGTGGATTTTCTTTTAACGCCATGATGCCCAAGTCAGAGGAACCGATCGAGTTACGAACCGTTCATCCAGCGCCACCGGCGAGCACCAAGGTTCATGGGAAGACCTATACATTGCAGACCTCGCAGAACCCTTACCGCGTGAATCCGGAAGGGAAATATGATCAAGAGTTCTCGAACGCCAATATTGTTGAGCAGGGTATGGGTCGTTTGATGAAGCCGAATGCCAACCCATGGGATGATAAGAATCAGGGTTACCTCAAGTATGTGCGAGAGGGTGGCGAGATATTCTTTCAGAACTGCCATTTCTGCCATGGTGATAATTTGAATGGTCGAGGACTCCACGCCTTCGCCTTTAATCCAATTCCGGCAAATTTCACCGATCCAGGCACAATTGCCCAACTTCAAGAAACCTTTATCTTCTGGCGTGTTGCGAAGGGTGGGATCGGGTTACCCAACGAAGGGTTCCCTTGGGCATCAGTCATGCCCCCCTGGGAGCAACACCTGACAGTGGATGAAATTTGGAAAGTGGTTTTGTTTGAATATTGGCACACAGGCTACTACCCACGAACCTGGGATTAGTCGCCATATTCCTTAGAATGCCAAACCAGACATAATGAAGATTATGAGGCCAAACATGATGGACAGTATAACTCAGAAGGCCGGAATCATCGCGGTTGCTGCCTTCGGAGTGGTTCTAGTGTCGAGTGCGGGATATTCGTCCGTTTCAGCTCAAGGGCTTCCCGAGGGGTTCAAAAAGGGTGATCTCGCAGCTGAACCGTCGGCAGAAATGATTGAAGCAGGGAAACGAGTCTATTTCACCAAGTGCGTGTGGTGCCACGGAGTGGATGGCGCCGGTGATGGGCCTGGTGCCGATCGCCTCTGGCCTCGGCCGAGAAATTTTAATCAAGGGACGTTTAAAATTCGCCATACAGCGAGCGGTGAACTCCCATTGTTTGACGCTAAAAAGCCAATTCCTGGTCAGAACGATCTCTTTGAAACGGTGACGCACGGGCTCCCCGGTTCTGCAATGCCCCCGTGGGAAGGTATCCTGAGCGAAGAACAGCGCCAGCAAGTCCTCTCTTTTATTACTACCCAACTCGTCAAAGACCGAAAATTCACAGACAAGCAGTCCGAAACGCAAACCATCCTCCAGTTGGCCGATCTGAAACCCAAGCCAGCCACTGATGAGAGTAAGAAGCGCGGTGGCGAGTTAATCGTAGAAAAAAAGTGTGTCGAATGTCATGGGATGGAAGGTCGAGGGGATGGGAACGCCTTCAATTTGAAAGACGACTGGGGATTCTCAATTCAGCCGGCCAATTGGCACAAGTGCTGGAACTTCCGCGGTAGCCGACAGGATCCCTATAACGTCAGCAACATCTTTCGAACATTTTCGACCGGTGTTAACGGAACACCCATGCCCTCTTTCGCCGATAACACAACGGTCGATGAACGGTGGGACATTGCAAACTTTGTCAATTCGCTGTGTGAAAGAGATCCTCTCGGTAATCCACTGCCCATTGATCCATTAACCGATAAGCCAAAAATTAACTTTGTGATACCGTCCGATCTGGTTGAGGGCGAAATACCGGCCGATATTGAACATGAAGCCTGGCAAAAGGCTCCGAAGCGCTATGTGGCGATGGGTGGACAAATTACCCATAAGCCCAGAAACTTTGTCAATCGGATCGACGACATCTGGGTTCGGTCACTCTATAACGATAAATACATTGTCTATCTTCTTGAATGGGATGACCGAACGAAGAGTGTGGCTGAAGGCAAGCTCCCATGGGCTCCAACCCAGGTCAATATAGATGTGAAAGAGCAGGACCCCAAGACCGGTGAAGAGGGGTCCATTGCGGCGAAGCAAAATAATTACACTGTATACAACGATGCGATTGCTATCGAGACAGCGGTGAAGTGGAAGGAATTACCAGCTCCAATTAAGCCTCGCTATTTGTTCGGGACAAATGATCAATTCCCCGTTGACATTGTTAAGTGGGAGGCCGATGGATCTCTCCGGGCGTTTAAAGGGACGGGATGGGATAAGGACTTCGAGGAACGTGATAACTACGAAGAGAGCATGAAGCTCTTGAAGGGTGAATGGAAGAACGGGCGATGGTATGTCATGATTCAACGACCCGTTGGCAATAAAAAAGACCAAGATTACGATGAAGATACCTTTTTTGAAGTAGGCCAATATATTCCCACTGTCTTTTTTGCATGGGATGGTCACAATGGAGATGCGGGCCGAAAGATGGCCGTCTCCGCATTTTTCTACACATTCATGAACCCGCCTGTTCCTCAGGAAACGTACATCTATCCGGTCGTTATCGCTGTCGGCGTGGTACTGCTGGAGGGTTGGGTTCTGACCCGTCGTGCCAACAAGAAAAGGGGGAAGACGCTGTAGCTTTTCATCAAGACGCGCTTCAGCGCAGTAGGAAGATAGAGGGGGTGGGGCAACCTACCCCCTCTTTTTTTTCAAACAGGGCACGTGCTCATGATCACTGATGTAACGGGCGTACTGCTGGCTGGCGGAAAAAGTAAGAGGATGGGAGAGGACAAGCGATTTATGCTTGTCGGTGAGCAGCCCCTCTTTGAACGGAGCTGCGCTGTTCTCTGTCAATTGTTTGAGCAGGTATGCGTAGTCATCGCTCAAGACAGTCCCTCTCTACAAGCAGAAGTACCGGTCATCCGCGATCTTATTCCAGACTGCGGCAGCCTCGGCGGATTGTATACAGGGCTTCGACTCGCCAAGACTAGACACATCTTTCTCGCTGCCTGTGATATGCCATTCCTGAACCAGGATGTCATTCGGTATATCGTTAGTCTGAAAGACCAGGCTGATATCGTCATCAGTCGGTGGGCGACTCGTCTGCAGCCGACCCATGCGGTCTATGGTCGAGACTGCCTGCCAGTTATTGAGGAAATGATGACTGTCCATAATAGGAAGATTCAGAGCATGATCGGTCATCCCGCTCTTCGGGTGCGTTTGATTACGGAAAGTGAGATCAGGCAAATTGACCACGATGGGCGTTCCATGGTCAACATCAATACGCCCTCCGACTTGGAACATGCTCGATCAGTGCATGATCTTAGTACGAGTTCCGAGTTGTAATCTCCTGGGGAGACGCGTGAAACGCACCGTCCTTATCATTCATCCCGGTGCACTTGGGGACGTCCTCCTGGCTGTTCCAGCGATAAGGCGTCTGGGGGGGAGGTTTCCCCAACATGAAACCGTGCTCCTAGCTTCTGCAGCCGTGAGTCGACTCTTATTAGAGTGTGGGTTTATCAGCGATTGGCTTCCATTGGAAGGGCAAGCATGTCTGGGGCTGTTTTCGGGAACTTCATCAATCTCCAGAGAATTGAATTCATACGTGAACCGCTGTGATCTCGCTGTGGCCTGGATGGAAGACCACGATGGCGCGCTTGGTTCTTTTTTCCAGGAATTGGGTATAGCCCGGGTTCAGATTCAGTCACCATTTTCACCAGGATTACGTGCGAGGCATCACGGTCACCGTTTTCTTGAGACGCTGGGGGAAACGACCGGAGATATTCCGCCAGAGGGAATGGTACAAGTTCCCCAGCATCTCTCGGAGTGGGGTAAAGACTATCTTGAGGCGTTGAGGATCTCGCGCGATCAACCGCTGGTTCTGGTGCATCCGGGGAGTGGAAGTATTCACAAGTGCCTTGACCCTAAAAGAGTGGCCGTGCTGATTGAACGGCTGAGGCAGGGGAGGATGTGTCCCCTAGTTCTGGAGGGACCGGCTGATCAAGATGCCGTGGACCATGCATTGCAGTATGTGGGGCAGCCACCCCTTGTTCTCAGAGAACTTGATCTGTCTCAGCTTGCAGGAGTGCTTACGCAAGTCACGTTCTATATCGGTCATGATTCGGGTGTGACTCATCTGTCTGCTTTGCTGGGTGTACGGACGATTGCCGTATTTGGTCCTACGGATCACCATCGGTGGGCACCTCCTGGTAGCCATGTGACGATTCTGCGTGGGTCCTCCTGTATGTGTGAGACGTGGGAAACAGTTAAAGAGTGCACCGATAAGCCCTGTCTTAAAGTGCCGATGGAAGAGATTTTGCTCGCATTGGAGTGAGAAGAAGCAGCGCAAACCCTCGGAATTCCTCGTGAAGCGCCTTGTCTCAGCGTACCTCCTGTGATAAAGTGGCGCGTTAATTTCCTTTCTTTGGTAAAGGCGTAGGGGAATTGTTGTGTCTCAAGGACTCGTGCAAGAGAGGGTAACAACGGCGCTACTCGGCGCCCTCAATGGCGCAAGGGAGAAAGGGCAGTTGAAGACAACGGCTTGGCCCACACTGAGCCTTGACGCGCCAAAACGGCCGGAGTGGGGGGATCTCGCTTCCACGGTGGCAATGTCATTGGCCTCCTCGGAGCACAAGGCACCCCATGATATCGCCCAAATCATCGTAGAAAATCTTCCTCAGAGAGAGCAGCTGTTTGATCGTGTGGAAATCGTCCATCCTGGTTTCTTGAATCTTACGGTGAAAGCGGCTCTCTGGCAGGAGGTTCTGCGTCAAATCGAGTTGCAAGGGGATCGCTACGGCCGGGCAGCTATCGGAACCGGTCGTCGAGTGTTGGTTGAATACGTGAGCGCCAATCCGACCGGTCCATTGCATGTCGGCCATGGTAGGGGGGCGGCGGTCGGCTACGCAGTCGTGCGGTTACTGAATGCGATCGGATACGATGCCGTGGGCGAGTACTATATCAACGACGCAGGACGACAGATGAAATTGCTGGGCGCGTCGGTCTATGCTCGTTATCAAGAGTTGTCAGGGCGGACCGTCGAATTTCCTGAGGATGGCTATCATGGCTCGTACATCACAGCCGTGGCACAACAACTCAAGGAGCAACTCGACCTTGTAGCTGCTGAACTGACTCCTGTCGACCTTGAGACTCGCTGCCGATCTCTTGCTTATCAGAAACTGCTAGGACTTATCCGTGATGACCTTCAGTCATTTGGTATCGAGATCCAATCCTGGTTCAGCGAAGCATCGCTTCTAGAGTCTAGAGCCATCGAGCGGGCCCTAGATGAATTGAAAGCCCGCGAACTCCTGTTCCAACAGGAAGGGGCGTGGTGGTTTCGGGCGTCCATGTATGGTGACGAAAAGGACCGTGTCGTCAGGAAGCAGGACGGTGAGTATACGTACTTGGCGTCCGATATCGCCTACCACCATGACAAGCTGAGACGTGGCTACGATTTGCTGATCGATGTCTTCGGCGCCGACCACCATGGGTATATCCCGCGCATGCACGCTGTCATGCAAGCCTATGGACATCCAAAAGATCGTTTACATGTCGTGCTGGTCCAGTTGGTGAAGCTGTTGCGGGATGGAGTCGAAGTGAAGATGTCCAAGCGGACCGGGGAATTCATTACGATGCGGGAAGTCATCGATGAGGTCGGAGCCGACGCCGCGAAGTTCTATTTCTTAATGCGGGATTCCAAGACTCATCTGGAATTCGATCTGGAGTTGGCGAAGCAACGGTCCGCGGACAATCCGGTGTACTATGTTCAATACGCTCACGCGAGAATTTGCAGCCTGTGGCGTGTGGCGTCCGCCAGAGGGATCTCCCGGCCGTCCGCAGGGGGGACCGACCTTTCGGTGTTGACGGATCCGGATGAATTGGGGCTGATCAAGAAACTGTCCTCCTACCCTGAAGTCATTCAGGCTAGTGCCCTGGCCTTTGAACCGCACCGCGTGACCTATTATCTTCAACAATTAGCAGCGTTGCTCCATACGTTTTATAACAAACACCGTGTGTTGCCTCCTGAAATCGAACAAGAGAATAATGAGTCGGGCCCCGGCGAAGTGCTCACGCCAAAACGGACTGCGGCGCGCCTGGTCTTGATGGGGGCGGTCCAGCAGGTTCTCAGAAATGGGCTCGAGGTGCTCGGCATCTCAGCGCCTGAGCAAATGTAGCGGATCAGACCTCATAGATGATGCAGTACCAAGTCCAACAATCCGACCGGCACTCCAAAGGCCGCATCGGCCTGCTCACCACCGGTCATGCCGAAGTCGAAACGCCGGCCTTCATGCCGGTCGGCTCATTGGGACCGGTCAAGGGTCTCGAACCGGAGGACCTGGAGAGTTTAGGGTTTCGACTCATCCTCAATAATGCCTATCACCTGTACTTGCGTCCTGGCCACAAGGTTGTGGCTGATATGGGGGGGCTTCATGCCTTTACCGGCTGGCCGGGAGCGATCCTCACCGACAGCGGTGGGTTTCAGATTTTCAGTTTAGCGAAGTTGTGCGAGATCACCGACGAGGGCGTCACGTTTCAATCGCACATCGATGGGTCCACGCACTTCATTACGCCGGAAAAAGCGATAGAAATCGAAGAGGCGTTGGGAGCGGATATCATCATGGTGCTTGATCAGTGTGTGGCGTTGCCCGCCGGTCGAGAGATCATCCGGGAAAGCGTGCGTCGAACTCAGCTCTGGGCTGAGCGCTGTCAGGTCAGCAGGCGACGAACGGATCAGGCCTTGTTCGGCATCGTACAGGGTGGACTGGAATCGGACTTGCGCGTAGCCTCTGCCAGGGAGTTAGTGAGGTTGGGGTTCGAGGGCTACGCGATCGGAGGGCTGTCGGTCGGAGAAGGTAAGTCCGACATGCATGCGATGCTCGATGTGACGGTTCCGGAGTTGCCGGAGAAAAAGCCTCGGTATCTCATGGGGGTCGGACATCCGGAAGATTTGCTTGAAGGGGTAGCCCGCGGCATCGATCTCTTTGATTGCGTCGTTCCGTCGCGTCATGGCAGAACAGGCTCGCTGTTCACGACAACAGGTCGGGTTGTCATCAAGCAAGCTCAGTACGCTGAGGATGAACGGCCGATCGATCCTGGTTGCACGTGTCCGGTATGCCGCCGATACTCACGGGCCTATCTGCACCACTTGTTTATGGTCAAAGAAATGCTGGGAGCGCGCCTCAACACGATTCATAACTTATGGTATTTCTCCGACTTGATGCGTCGAATACGAGAAGCCTTATTAGAGGGAACATTCCATGAGTTTCGGGAAGCGTTTTATCGCACCCACAACCGACAGGCGGTGATGGCTGGTTCAGCGGGGCGTGAAGAATCGTGTGGAGAATCGCATGGGAACGGTCATACATAGAAGAAGGGGATTTGCTCGATGTTGATGGAATCGATCGCATGGGCCGAAGGGACGGGCGGAGGCGGGTCACCAGTCGGCGGAGGGGCGGGCGGGTTCCTCTCGCTGCTTCCGTTCGTCTTGATCTTTATCATTTTTTATTTTCTTCTGATCCGCCCCCAACAGAAGAAACAAAAGCAACAGCAGTCGTTGTTGGACGCATTGAAGAAGGGCGACAAGGTGGTCACGACGTCAGGAATCTGGGGCCAGATCACCAATATAGGGAAAGAGACGGTGACACTGCAGATTGCCGATAATACCAAGGTCAAAATGCAGCGCGAGAATATTGCGCGAGTGCGTGGCGAAGAGGAAGACAAGGACAAAGACGCGTAGTTCAAACGGGACAAGGGGTCACGGACAATATGAAAAAGGTAAGTGGGCGGCTCTGGTTATTAACGCTGGTCATCCTGGTATCGGTAGTGGCCGTTCTCCCGTCTTATCAGACGATGTATCAAATTTTGCCGGGCTGGATGAAGGGAGTCCTCCCGAACAAAGGAATTACGTTGGGGTTGGATTTGCAGGGCGGCATCCATATGGTGCTGGAGGTGGACGAGGATCGCGCCGTGGAGATCGCAGTGGACCGTTCCATCACGGCGCTGCAGGATCTCGTCGCCGAGAAAAAAGTCGCGGTCGACTCGGTCAAGCGAACCGGCCATGATCAAATCACGATTCAGCCGCAGAATGCCGACGCCAAAGCCGCAGTGCAAAAACTGATCGACGACTTCCCCATTTTTGTCGAGAAGGATCTTGGATCGATGAATGCCGTGGTGTGGGAGCTTCGTGAGGCGGAAACCAAGCGGATCAAGGATTCGGCCATCAACCAGGCGTTGGAAACCATACGGAACCGGATTGATCAGTTCGGCGTCGCGGAGCCGATCGTTCAGCGCCAGGGGTTGAAGCAGATCGTCGTGCAGCTGCCTGGTGTCAAGGATCCGAAACGTGCCAAGGACTTGATCAAGGAGACGGCGCTGCTCGAATTCAAAATGTTAGACGAGGACATCCATCTCGATCTACCAGCGCGTGTGCCGAAAGACAAAGAAGCCGACGTGCTCCTGCAGTTTGCCGGCAAAATGCCGGAGGGCGACCAGATTTTATTCGAGCGCATGGTCGACAAGGACACCGGTGTTGAGTTTCGCATTCCCTATGTCGTTAAAAAGCGGGTCATGTTGACCGGTGATGTGCTGAGCGACGCGCGTGTCGCCATCGGTCAATTCAACGATCCATATGTGTCCATCACGTTTGACTCCAAAGGAGGGCAGGAATTCGAACGGATTACGGGCGAGAACGTCAAGAAACGTATGGCCGTGGTCCTTGACAACACCATCTACTCGGCGCCGGTCATCCAAGAACGCATTTCAGGGGGGCGTGCGCAGATTACGGGGACCTTCACCACGCAGGAGGCCAATGATCTGGCGATCGTTCTGCGGGCCGGAGCTCTGCCGGCGCCGCTGAAAATCGTGCAGGATCTGACCGTCGGTCCGTCCCTCGGCCAAGATTCGATCGATAAGGGGATTAGGGCTACCCTCATCGCCGGGGCGATGGTGGTGATCTTCATGATCGTGTATTACCGTCTGTCCGGAGTGATTGCGGACTTTGCCTTGGTATTGAATCTGGTGTGTCTGATGGGTGCCCTGTCCGCCTTGACCGCCACGTTGACCCTTCCTGGAATCGCCGGTATCGTGCTGACGATCGGAATGGGCGTTGACTCGAACGTCTTGATTTTTGAGCGTATTCGCGAAGAGCTGCGTGGCGGAAAGGCGCCGCGATCCGCCATCGATGCAGGTTACGACAAGGCATTATTGACGATTATCGATTCACACGTCACGACGCTGATCACCGGAGTCGCCCTGTTTCTCTTTGGGACCGGGCCCATCAAGGGTTTTGCCGTGACCCTGTGTCTGGGTATTGCCATCAACCTCTTCACGGCGTTGGTCGGGACAAAAGTGATTTTTGATCTGTTGTATCATCGACAAAAAGTCGAGGCGTTGAGCATCTAATCATGAAACCGTCAGCGATCAGCCTTCAGGGAGAGGCTCAGGGTTATCAAAAGGGAGCGCGCATGTTAGAGATTCTCGGAAAGACCAACATTGACTTCATGGGCAAGCGCAAGTTCTCCTTTCTTTTTTCAGGGATCATGGTCTTGCTCGGGCTCATCGCTCTCGTTCAGATTGCGCGAGGGGCGGCAAACTTGGGCATCGACTTCGCCGGCGGGACAGCCGTCCAGCTCAAGTTCGAGCAGCCGGTCCGGATCGACGAGGCCCGCAAGGCCCTGGAGATCAACGGCCTGAATGATGTGGAGCTGCAGGAATTCGGACAAGATAACAAACTCCTCATCCGGGTAAAAGCTTCTACGACGATCGAAGAGAAGGTCGCGGAACGTGTGGTGGGTATCTTCGCGAAAGAGTTCCCTGCCAACAAATTCGTGGTCGACTCAACCACTGAGATCGGACCGACCATCGGTAAGAAACTTCAGGAAGATGCGCTCGTCGCGATCGTCATCTCATTTGCGGGTATTATCCTGTACATCGCGGCACGATTCGAGCTCCGATTCGGCATTGCCGCCGCATTGGCGACGTTTCATGACGTCTTGGCCGTGATCGGGGCCTTCTATATCCTAGACAAAGAAATTACTCTTCTGATCGTGACGGCACTCTTGACGCTGGCCGGATATTCCTTGACCGACACGGTCGTTGTGTTCGATCGGATCAGAGAAAATCTGAAGTTGCGGCGTCGAGAGAGCGAAGAAGCGACGATCAACGCCGCCATCAATCAAGTGTTGAGCCGTACGATCGTCACCAGTTTGACCGTCGTGCTCGTCCTGATCCCATTGACCATGGCAGGAGGAGAAGTTCTGCACGATTTCTCACTTGCATTGCTTTGGGGTGTCATTTTCGGTACCTATTCATCGGTCTTCGTTGCCAGCCCACTCCTGCTCTTGTGGCCGGGAGCGCCGGGTCGACTCTTGAAACGCGGCTGAGCGAATGGTGGAATAGAGCGTCGCGAATCGCTTTCCGTCCCGTGCGGTCGATGGTGAGTGGGGCATGGAGTCCGCCCATCGTCGGCTTACAAGGCGAACGCTTTCTCGTGAGGCAATACCGATCTTACGTCTCTGTGGTGTAGCCATGGTACTCTGGAGCCGGTCTCACAGCCTCCAGCAGAAGATCATCGCAGCGATTGTGTTGGTCGGTCTCCTGCCGCTTACCCTCCTGCTCGCCCTCATCTATATAGAAGAGCGACGTGCCTTACGAGAGTCGACGGGGGCGAATTTCAAAGAAGTGGCCGTCGAAGCCGCCCGTCGGATTGAAATACACATTACACGAAGTATGAACGAAGCCCAACAACTCGCGACAGCCCCCTTCCTTCGCACCGCCGTTTCGGAGGCCAACCGAACGTACGAGGGTAAAGATGCTCAGAGTATTTCTGAAATCATCAAGGATTGGCAACAGCGGTGGGGGCAGCGCGACAAGCGAAGCGAATTTCCGCTCTTCGTCAACCGGATCGTGACCAACTACTTGATTCGATGGCACGAGATTCGAAAATCTGACTATGTCGGCATTTTGGTCACCGACGGACAGGGAGCCTTGGTCGTCAGTTCAATTCCCCAAGTGGAGTATTCCTATGCCAAGACTCTTTGGTGGCAGGCAGTGGTAAAAGGCGGCAGTCAGCAACCTTACGTGAGCGACATTGCTTTCGACCCATCTTTCGGGACTCACGTGGTTGTCGTGGCGGCTCCGATCCTGGATGATCAACGGCGAACTGTGATTGGAGCCGTGACGATCCTGCTTCGGCGTGACACCTTGTTCCAGTCCATCGCCGAGGGGTCCTTCGGCGTGACAGGCCATGCCATGCTGTTCGCCTCAGACGGGAGTGTGGTGATCTGCCCGGTCCTTGCACCCGAGGCCCACTCGATCGATGCCGAATTGCTCAGTACGCTGGGGGCTCCGAAACCAGGATGGGCGGTGGCCGCCGACGATTCCCATGGAAACAAGCACGCCCTGATCGGATTTGCGCCGGTGCGGTTGGCCGATCAACTCGCAGCAGGCAGTCTCGGAGGAAAGCGGTGGATTACCCTGGTGCGTCAGGATGCGGCGGAAACGTTCGCTCCGCTGGGTGAGCTGATGACCAAGATGTTGGCGTTCGGCTCGGTGGTATTGATGGGGCTGGGGGGAATCGGAGTCATCGTCGCCCGCCGGATCGCGAGGCCGATCCGGCTGTTGCACGAAGGAGTGCAGCAGATCGGGAGCGGTCGCTTGGAGCAGCGGGTGGAGTTGAAGACCGGCGATGAAATCGAAGGGCTTGCCCAGGCCTTCAATCAGATGGCGTCCAATCTGCAACGTTCGTTCGGACAGCTGGAACAACGGATGACAGAGGTCCGGCAGTTGGAGGAAAAGTATCGAGATCTGATCGAACATGCGCCGGAAATGATTTGTCAACTCGATCGGGGGGGGCGACTGGTGCACGTCAATAAGACCGGCCTCGACAAACTCGGCTATACCTCCGACGAGATGTTAGGCATGACGCTATGGGGTTTTGTTCGTAACGGGCAGGAAGTGAACGTATTGCACTTTCTGGAACGGCTCGTGTCACAGGGGCAAAGCTCGATGGAAACAGTGTTGTTGGCCAAGGATGGCCGGTTGATGGATGTGGAGGTTCATGGGACGGCACTGATCGATCAAGAGCGGGGAGGGCTGATTCACTCGCGCGCTTTCGTTCGAGATGTGACCGAACGGCGTCGGTTAGAGCAGGAGATCCAACGGTATACCGTTGGATTGGAACAGGCGGTGTCGGAGCGTACGCAGCAGCTCACGGTCTCTCAAGCCCGCTACAAGGCCTTGTTTGACTTCGTGGCCGATTCTGTTTTTATGGTGAGTGCAACGGGGTCCGTTGTGGCAGTCAATGAGCGGGAACAACAAGTACTGGGCTATGCCGAGTCGGAGATTGTCGGGAGAAACTTCCTCGACATCGTACCGGAAGCGCACCACCAAGCCTTCACGGGCTGGTTGTGCGATGTCAGTACGGAACAACGGCAGGTCGCCACTCAGGAAATGACCGTGTGCCACGCCGATCGCCATGAGATTCCTGTGGAAATGGACCTGATACGCGTGGGTGGGCCCGAACAAGTGCTTGTGATGGTGCAGCTTCGCGATATTACCGATCGGAAGAAGCTCGAGCGCCAACTGCAATCATACCGAGAAGATCTGGAGCTGAAAGTCCGGGAGCGCACCAGAGAAATCGAAGAGACCAAGCAGTACCTGGAAAATTTGCTCGAGAACGCCAACGACGTCATTTATACGCTGGATCTGGATCAACAGTTCACCTATGTCAACAGCAAGGTCAATGCCTGGGGGTATCGCAAAGACGATTTGATCGGCCGGCCCTACCTCTCGCTCCTTTCACGGCGTCATCGTGGGCGGCGTCTCAAGAGTACGTTGGATATCGGTGCCAAGCAGGTGTACGAGGTCGAAGTCGTGACTCGGCTGGGTGAAGTGCGTGCCGTCATGGTCAGTGTCTCTCCCCTTCAAGGGGCCGATGGGGAGATCCTTGGAGTGCTCGGCATCGCGCGCGACATGACGGAGACCAAGAAGCTGGAGCGGCAGATTCGGAATGCGGAAAAACTGGCCTCAATCGGCCAATTGGCTGCGGGGGTAGCCCATGAAATCAACAATCCTCTCGGGGGGATCCTCAATTGCCTCTACAACCTTCGAAAGGGGACCCTCTCCCCGGCACGACAAGAGGAATACTGGACTTCCATGGAACATGGCGTGCGACGTGTTCAAAAAATCGTTCGGCAATTGCTCGATTTTTCACAGCAGCATGAACCGGCATTCAGCCCGGCCGATATCAATCGAATCGTCGACCAGGTACTGGGGCTGACCACCCATCTCTTTGTTCCCAATCGGATTCACTTGGAAACATTCCTCGGCAATGGCTTGTCCAATGTGATGATCGACCGGCATATGATCGAACAGGTCTTGATGAACTTGATCTTGAACGCCGTGCAAGCCATGAAAAGCGGCGGAGTGCTGACGATCAGGACATCCGTGTCCGAAGGCATCTGCCGGGTCGAGGTGAGCGATACGGGGGCCGGCATTCCTGCCTCAGTCCTCCCACGGGTCTTTGATCCCTTCTTCACAACCAAAGGGGAAGGGGAGGGAACGGGGTTGGGTCTCTCGGTCAATCTCGGCATCGTGGAACGTCATGGAGGGAAAATTTTGGTCGAGAGCGAGGTCGGAAAAGGAACGACCTTCACGCTCTGTTTGCCCGTGTCACGAGAACGTTCCTTTGCGGAGAAGGGAGCATGAAAGGGTTGACCGTTCTGCTGGTCGACGATGAGCCCTTGATGCGCCTTTCCATGATGGACGCATTGGAGGCTGTCGGCTGCGATGTCCGCGCGGTACCTACCGGTACGGAAGGGATCGACGCGATTCGAGAGAAGACATTTGATTTGGTGATCACCGATCTCCGGTTGCCGGGTGTGGATGGGCTGACGGTGCTCCAGACAGCCAAAGGCAAGGAACCTCAGACCGAGGTGCTCGTGATTACCGCACATGGATCGGTGGAAACGGCTGTGGAGGCCATGAAACTGGGGGCGTTTGATTACATCACGAAGCCGTTCCGGATGGATGAATTGCTGCTGATCGTTGAGCGGGTCAACGGCATGATCACACTCCGTCGGGAGAATCAGGATCTCAAACACCAGCTCGAAGACAAGTTCTGCTTCAACGGCATTTTAGGGGCGAACAGTCAGATGCGCGCCGTGCTGGACAAGATCAAGCTTGTGGCTGAAACCGATTCCACCGTCCTGATCGTCGGGGAGAGCGGAACAGGCAAGGAGCTGGTCGCCAATGCGCTGCATCAGAACAGCTCGCGGAAAGGGTATCCGCTGATCAAAGTCAGCTGCGCCGCGTTGCCGGAGACGCTGCTGGAAGCGGAACTCTTCGGCCACGAGAAAGGCGCGTTTACGGGCGCCCTACGCCAGCGCCGGGGGCGATTTGAAATGGCGAATCGAGGGACCTTGTTCCTTGACGAAATCGGCGAAATCTCGCCCGTGGTGCAGGTGAAACTCTTGCGTGTCCTGCAGGAGCGTACCTTCGAACGGGTCGGAAGCAATGAGCCGATCGAAACGGATGTGCGACTCGTGTGCGCCACACAGAAAGACTTACGCAAAGAAGTGGCTCAGGGCCGGTTCCGCGAAGACCTCTTTTACCGACTCAACGTCGTACCCATCGTCGTTCCACCCCTCAGGCAACGGCAAGAAGACATTATGGTGATCGCCGATCATGTCCTCGAAACATGCTCGTTGAAACTGAACAAGCACCTCCGCGGATTTTCCCAGCAGGCGCGTGAATTGTTGCTCCGCTATTCGTATCCTGGGAATGTGCGGGAGTTGGAGAACATGGTCGAGCGGGCGGTGGCGCTCGGGCGAGATCGGGCCGCGGTTCAACCCGCCGATCTCTGTGGGTTTCAAACCTGTCCTTACCTGGGGGGCGCCCCGCAGGAATCCTGCGGCTTCTGTAGTGAAGGTTTGACCGGCGGGAAAAAGAAGAAAGATATGACCCTCACCTCGCTCGCCGCCGCGCGAGAAAGTTTTGAGAAGGACTACATCGTCTCGGTATTGGAACGTGTCGATGGGAGCCGCACGTCCGCCTCCAGAATCTTGGGGTTGTCCAGAAAGGCCCTTTGGGAAAAGTGCAAACGCTACGGCATTCCCTCGGCTCACAGCGACGCTGAGGATGAAAGCTGAAGGCCGCTCGCACGGTCGTAAAGGAAGGAGGGTCGTCGTGTTAAAGGATGTCACTTATTTAGTGGAGGAATTGAGATCATGAATGTTTGGCGCCAAGCCATCATTATCTCGTGGTGCGTCGTTCTCCTTGCGGGAGTCGTGTATGCCGCTGAACCGGCAGAAGTGGAAAAGTTCGTCAACGCTCGAATCGAGATCGGTGAGATGATGACGAACTATTTCAAAGGTGGCCAAGGCTATGGAGAGGGCCAGCGCCCGTCCCAGGAGCAAATGCGACAAATGGGAGCAGACATCAATGCCAAGCTTACGGCGCTTCTCGCCAAGCACGATCTGACGCTCGATGAGTATCGCAAACGCAGCCCTGAGGTGTTTGCGGATGATGCGGCGGTCAAGCGCTATCTCGACGAGCATCCGGACCTCAAACAACGTTACGATGCGCTTCCACTCGATCGAATGGGGCGCGGTGGGAGTACAGGGCGGGGGTATTAGAGCCGGTGCCCTATGGAATATACACACCTTGGTCGGTCTGGAGTGAAAGTCAGTCGGCTCTGCCTCGGCACGATGAATTTCGGGCCGCAGACGACGGAGCCGGACAGCTTCACCCTGATGGATCGAGCCTTGGAGCTCGGCATCAATTTTTTTGATACGGCGAACGTGTACGGCTGGAAGTTCGGTGAAGGCTGGACAGAGCAGATCATCGGCCGTTGGTTCGCACAAGGGGGCGGCCGTCGGGATAAGGTGGTGCTGGCTACGAAGGTGTACGGTCGCATGGGCGAATGGCCGAATCAGTCGCGCCTCTCGGCCGTACACATCAAGCGAGCTTGCGAGGACAGTCTTAGACGGTTGAGGACAGACTGGATAGATGTGTATCAAATGCATCATGTCGATCGGGAAACGCCGTGGGAAGAAATTTGGCAAGCGATGGAGCAGTTAGTGAGAGAAGGCAAAGTCGTGTATGTGGGTAGCAGCAATTTCGCCGGTTGGCACTTAGCCCAGGCTCAGGAAGCCGCGCGCAGCCGTAACTTTTTCGGGCTGGTGTCGGAACAAAGTCTCTATAACCTCAACGAACGTACCATTGAACTGGAAGTCATTCCTGCCTGTGAGGCCTATGGCATCGGTCTGATCCCGTGGAGTCCGCTCGGTCGGGGACTGTTGGCTGGTGTCCTGCAGTCCGACAACATTGGTCGGCGCGCGGACGCGGACTTGAAACAAGAGGTGAGCAAGTCTCGTCCCAAAGTGGAAGCTTACGAGGGGTTGTGCGCACGGATCGGTGAAAGACCGGCAGATGTCGCCCTTGCCTGGCTGCTGCGCCAACGAGCAGTTACTTCACCCATTATCGGTCCGCGCACCATGGAGCAGCTGAATGGCTCCATGCGGGCATTGAGTCTTTCTCTCAGCAGCGACATCTTGAAACAACTGGATGAGATTTTCCCAGGCCCTGGTGGTGCCGCGCCGGAAGCCTATGCCTGGTAACAGTGGGTCAATTGAAAGCACACTGCAAGAATGTGAGCCTCGGAACTATATCACTTCACATGTCCATCTTGTGAACGCTCTGAGCGTTCGTCCGGACAGAACGCACTGCAACGATCTACCCACGGTGTGACACGGAGCCGACGAGTTCGTAGACCGTGTGAGGGATTCTGCGAGTCGTGGCCTGTCAGTGTGGGACAGTGTCTACTGTATGGCCGCTGTCGGTTTCCTCGGGTGGCTGAGGATACAATTGTGCGAATCGTTCGATCAGGGGCTTGGCTTCGGGCGTGCTGATACGTGTCGGCTCGCTGGGCGCATGGTCCCAGGCCAAGATTTTGATTCCTGCGTCCATGAGCGCCACTCGGATGGTCTCTCCCATCGCTTCCACAGTGAGTTCGGTCCAGGGTCGTAGGTCTAAGACCCGCTCTTCCGGTCTTTGGGGAGGAGGGTTTTCATGAATGAGTGTCCAGCATCGGTTGAATATCGTGGCGCGGAGGGTTACGGGAATATTCAGCGCGGTGAGACGAGACGTGCAGAGTGCGGTCACCAACAAGACAAATTGAAGATCCGGCATCTCGGGGCGATGGATATCGAGTGTTTGCATGATCGCTGGCCTCCTACCTGCGGCATCGGAAAGACTTTGCATGATGGCGATGCCTCAGTCCCGGATAGTTTGGTCATACACATCGGCATAGATATCGAAGAACGCGTCGATGCTGTCGAGTAGCTGCGACTTGATTTCATCCGCTGTGCCGTTCATGACGTGCAGTGTCATGTTGCCGACCGAGCCATCGGGCAGGAGAATGGGCACACGCGGGTGAGTGAGCTCGCTGGCCGTGCCTTTGTCCAGCCGTAGGCCATAGCTCAGTGCATAGCGGGGCTTCGTACTTGTGTCAGTTGATGGCATGTCCATCATGATTCCTCTCCTGTTCGATCGTCGACAGATCGTATCGGCCGACGGGTGGAAGATTCGAGCGGGTCGTATGGGCCATTTCTGGAATCCTCCACCCATGTGATTACGCGTTTGTGATTGCCGCCACGGGCTTCTGGGTGAACTCTTTGTACCCATATCGCTCGGCTAAATAGGCCTTGGCGTCCTCGCTGACGTACTCGGTAAATTTGTATCGATCGTCCTCGACGGTTTTGGCATCTTCCATGACCTTGTCGGTCGGGATCGCGTACTCGATATTGCAGGACGTATAGGCCTGAATATAGGTCGGACCGACCTCGCGAGCGATCAGCACGGCCTTCTTAATGCAACTTTCCACCCGCCGCGGATTATTCGGCACGACGGTGGCAATGTAGGCGCAGCCGGCGATCTTGGCCATGCTCACCATGTCCATTTTCTCGAATTTCTTGCCGAGCGGCGCCATCTTCAGCACCGCCCCTCTGGTCGTCATGCCACTTTCCTGTCCACCCGTATTCCCGTACACTTCATTATCCAGCATGATCGTCGTGAACCGTTCCTTCCTGAACCAGGAATGGAGGACTTGCTGGAATCCGATGTCGGCGGTGCCGCCGTCCCCAGCCATCACGACGACATCCTTGGGCTTGTCGCCGAAACGAATCCGCAATCCGCGCGATAATCCACTGGCGACGCCGTTCTGATCCCCATAGTTTCCGTATACGAATGGAATCGCCGCTTGTGAAATCGCCAGCCGGCCGCAGCCTGCGGTCCCGACTGTAATCGTGTCTTCGGGATTCGGGAACGCGATGATCGCAAGCCGAATGAACAGGGTCATCGCACAGCCGGCGCACATAGGATGCTCTTCGAGGATTTCTTTGAAGCTACCCATCTGCGACACAGTCGTCTTCTTCCCGAAGGGCCCATGCTCCACCATGTCCCGATATTCTTTCGGCATGAAGGTATCGAATCCTGGCGTGAACTTTACATAATCGAGACTCATCTGACACCTCGCTTTCGCTGTTGTCCGCAGTTGCGGTGGTGGCGTTTACATCTCTTACGCAGTCAACTGCTTTGCCGTCGCCTTCTGTCTTCTGGGCGGCAATGGTGGCTCCGCGTCGCCCGGTTTCTGGGTGCGGTCGTGCCCCGTTTCGCCCGTGTGTTAGGTTCATCCTCCACGTCCCGCCAGCACTCCGGATCGCATGCCGATCGCCTTCTTGACTTCCTCCACAATCACTTCCGGTGGCAAGGTCATGCCACCGCAGACGCGCGGTCCGGCGACGACTCGGTTGCTATTGGGGATGGTGGCTTTGAGTTCTTTGGCCATCCATCCGATGACATTGAACTCGGGCACGATAATGTGCGAGGCATGCTTGGTCGCCTCGCGAAGCTCTTCTTCCGGCCATGGGCGCAGGGTTTTGATTTTTACCAGTCCGACGCGAAGCCCTTCATCGGCCAGCAGGCGGATGGCTTCCCGCCCCTGCGAGACGGCGGTTCCCGAGGAGATGATGAGGATGTCGGCATCGCCGTCTTCGATATCGATTAGGCCATCCAGCCAGGCAATGGTGTGCTTGCGCGACCGTTCCGCAGCGGCCCAGACTTCCTGTTGCCAGCTCGCATGCGTGGCGTAGCTGATGTAGTTGCTCTTCATCACGAAGGGATCGCGCATCATCCGGACCGGGGGACATTCCATATCCATGCAGGGGACGGGCGAGCGATAGGGATCATAGGGTGGCAGGCACATGTCGACAGGCGTCAGGTCGACGACGTCTTTCGTATGGGTCACGAAGAAGCCGTCGCAACAGAGGGCCAAGGGCAAATGCACGTCCGGCTCTTCCGACACCATGTAGCCTTTGAGGATCCAGTCGTAGAAATCCTGTGCGGTTTCTGCATGCCACACGAGCATTCCCGTATTCATGAGATAGGCGATTTCGATGGTATCCGGCTGGATCGACAGGGGGGAATTGATGCCGCGGCAGGTCACGATACATTGGATCGGCAATCGGGCTCCGGCCCACATCGGAAAGTTTTCCATGGCCCGCATGGTCCCAGGCCCGGCGGTCGTCGTGAAGACACGGGCCCCGCCGAAGGCGGCGCCGGCGCACTGTGACATGACCGCAAATTCGCTCTCCCCACGGAAGTAATCGCCGATATAGCCCTCGGCAAAGAGCTCCCCGCATAGGGCGGCTGCCTCGCTCTGAGGTGTAATCGGATAGGCCACCATCACATCGACGTTCGCGCGCCTGACGGCCTCCTTAATGACTTCGCTGCCGGTAAAAAACGACGGAGTGCGAGGCGCGTCGTTCATCATCACGCGTGGATCGGTGATGACTTGCCCCTTCTTATTCGTGGTTCCGATGATGGCTGTACTGTCCATGGCTAGTCCCTTTCTATCGAACGGCGGTGGCCAGCGATCCGGCGGACCGTGTGATGACGTTATGCGCTGAATGAACTGCCGCACCCACAGGTCGTTTTGGCTTGTGGGTTCTTGATCGCAAAGCCGGAGCCTTGCACGCTGTCCATGTAGTCGACTTCGCAGCCGGCCAGCAGCGGGGCGCTCTGGGAGTCCATGATGACCTTGACGTCGCCTTTTTCGATCACCGTGTCATCTTCACTCATGGAGGACTCGAAGCTCATCCCGTACTGGTAGCCGTGGCACCCTCCGCCTTTGACGAAGACGCGCAGGCCGACCGTGTCTTTCTCCTCCTGCATGAGTTCTCGGATCTTTTCTTCTGCCGTCGGTGTGATAGTAATCATGGTGTTGCTCCTTTTCTGCATTGACTGGCGTGGTTGACCGACCTCAGTTCCACTCCTGTGCGGAGGGCACCTCTGCCACCCCAAGCAGCCATCGTTCTTGGACACAGGACGTCGACAACGGTCATTCGAGGAACATGCGGCGCACAAGCGGCGGAGACCAGGG
>JARFPM010000142.1 GCA_030444405.1 Nitrospira sp. | reverse complement strand
TTTGGGGTCGTCCATGGACCGCAATCGCTCAAGCCGTTCGTCTTCGCACCGCGCGAGCCGCTCTTACAGATCGAGCGGAGCAAGGATGGATTCGCCACGCGCTCGACGCTTCCTCAATCGGAGAAGGTAGCTGTCATCGGCGCTCGTGCCTGTGATCTCGCCGGGCTGGCCATCCAGGATCGCATTTTTTTAAACGATGCCTACCGGGATCCTTACTATGCGGGTCGCCGTGAAGGGCTGTTCCTGATCGCCGTGAACTGCACCAGGGCGCTAGCCACCTGTTTCTGCGCGTCAACGGAAACCGGTCCTCGTGCCAAGCATGATTTCGATCTCGCTCTAACCGAAGTGGACGACAGCCTGGTGATCGAAGCGGGCAGCGAGGCAGGACGCGATCTTCTCTCCAACCTTTCCCTGTCTACTGGTTCAGAACAACTGAGTGCTGAGGCAGCGGCGCGGATCGAAGCCTGCGCCCAGAGCCAAGTCAGACGGCTCGATCACTCACGCTTGCCGCAAGCGCTCTACGAGGCCCATGAACATCCGCGCTGGGACGAGGTGGCGAGTCGCTGTCTTGCCTGCGCGAATTGCACGATGGTCTGCCCAACTTGCTTCTGTCATACGGTCGAGGAGACACCGGACCTCTCGCATCAACAAACCGCACATGCCAGATTGTGGGATTCCTGCTTCACCCAGGAGCACGGATATATCCACGGCAAGAATATTCGCCCGACGATCAAAGATCGGTACCGCATGTGGCTGACGCATAAACTCGCATCCTGGATCGATCAATTCGGCGCGTCCGGTTGCGTCGGCTGTGGCCGATGCATCACGTGGTGTCCGGTCGGGATCGATTTGACCGAGGAGTTGCCGGCGTTGCTGACACCAAGCGAACAGCCGTCAGCCGCCGGCCGTCGGCCAGAGGCGGCCGGCGGATAGCATTGCAGGAAACCAATGGCCAATCCCTACGTCATCCATCCGGCGACCATTGTGGAGAAGATCCGGGAAGCCGAAGACATCAATACCTATCGCTTGCAGCTCGTGGACGAACAGGCGCGGCAGTGCTTTCGATTCGCAGCCGGCCAGTTCAATATGGTCTATTTGTTCGGCGTCGGCGAAGTGGCGATTTCCATCGTGTCGGACCCGGATGAACCGGAGTTTCTGGACCATACGATCCGTACCGTGGGGCGAGTCACCAACGTGATCGCCAAACTACAGCCCGGCGATGCCTTGGGGCTCCGGGGTCCGTTTGGACAAGGATGGCCGCTGGATGACATGTACGGGCGCAACGTGGTGATTGTCACCGGCGGCCTGGGCTGTGCCCCGGTCGTAGGCGCCATTGAGTACATCTTCAGACGGCGCAATCAATACGGAGCCGTCAAGATTCTTCACGGCGTCAAGGCACCGCACGACCTGCTCTATCGCGAACGGTTCGATGCCTGGCGGCGGCATCCCGATACCGAGGTCTTGTTGACCAGCGACCAGCCAGACAAGACCTGGCGCTATCACATCGGCGTGGTGACGGAGCTATTCGAACGCGTGTCGATCGATTCGGCGAAGAGCATCGTATTGATGTGCGGGCCGGAAATCATGATGCGCTTGGGTGTGCCGATCTTGATGAGGCGCGGCATTCCGGCTTCCGCCATCTACGTGTCGCTGGAACGGCACATGGAATGCGGAATCGGCTTGTGTGGTCATTGTCAGATGGGTCCGTACTTCTTGTGCAAAGACGGTCCGGTCATGCGGTATGACCGAGTGGCGCAATGGCTGGGACGGACGGGCGCGTAGCTCGTCGTTCGTCACTCGTGAAGCGCAGGATGGAGTCCCTATCTTTGTTTGCGAGATACGGGATACGTTTCACGAGAGACGCGTCGTCAACGGTTCCAAGAGGAGAGGGCTTTGGATCGATCGAAACGCATCAATGACGGGAAACGGCCCAGGCTGGGTGTCTTCAAGTTCGCCTCCTGCGACGGGTGCCAGCTCAGTATCTTGAATCTTGAGGATGACCTGCTCGCCTTGGGCCAGTCGTTGGATATCGCCTATTTTCCTGAAGCGTCCAGTGCCATGAATCCGGGCCCCTATGATATTGCACTCGTCGAAGGATCGATCACCACTGCGGAGGATGCCCATCGCATTCTGTCCCTGCGACAGCAGACGAACGTATTAGTCACGATCGGGGCCTGCGCAACGGCCGGCGGCATTCAAGCCTTGCGCAACTGGGCCGATGTCGAAGCGTTTAAACGGGCCGTCTATCCCAGCCCGGAATATATCCAGAGTCTCAGCACGTCCACTCCCATCTCGGAACATGTCCAGGTGGACTTCGAATTGTGGGGCTGTCCGATCGATAAGGGCCAACTCCTGCGCGTGATCACGGATCTTGTGGCGGGAGTACAGCCTCGCCTGCCAGCTGACAGTGTCTGTCTGGAGTGCAAGCGGCGAGGAAATGTGTGCGTGTTGGTCGTAAAGGGGCTGCCTTGTCTCGGACCGGTGACCAGGACCGGTTGCGGGGCGATCTGTCCGGCTATGGGGCGGGACTGTTACGGCTGTTTTGGACCCAGCGAAGGAGCACGGAAAGGACCAGGTCTTCCACCGAACACCACCTCGCTTGCGAGGCACTTTCATGACGAATTGCAACTGATCCCGGTCGAGGTCCTGCGACGATTTCGGGGCATCAACGGCGCTGTCGACCCCTTTCGGAATGAAAGCACGGTCTGGGAGAACAAGCGGTAAAAGGTGAGGGGTAAAGGGTGAAGGGTCGAGAAGAGAACAACCCTGCACAGATGAAGAACACGAGGACGATTGCCGTCGACCTGGTGGCGCGCGTTGAAGGGGAAGGTGCGCTCCGTGTCACCGTGAAAGACGGCACCGTCCAGGTCGTAGAGCTCAGAATCTTCGAGCCGCCGAGGTTTTTCGAGGCTTTCTTGCAGGGACGGCATTACAGCGAAGTGCCGGACATCGTCGCGCGGATCTGCGGCATCTGCCCCGTGGCGTATCAGATGAGCGCGGTTCATGCGATCGAGCAGGTGTTCGGCCTACACGTCGATGGTGCACTGCGTGACCTGCGGCGACTCATCTACTGCGGTGAGTGGATCGAAAGCCATGCGCTGCATGTCTACATGCTCCAGGCGCCGGATTTTCTCGGGTATGACAGTGGCATTGCGATGGCGAAGGATCATGCGGCCGTGGTGACCCGAGGCTTGCGGCTCAAGAAGGCCGGCAATGCGATCATGACGTTGTTGGGCGGCCGCTCCGTGCATCCGGTCTCTGTGAAGGTTGGAGGCTTCACGCGGGTGCCAACCCGGCGCGAGTTGGAAGCGTTGAAAGATGAGCTCTTCTGGGCCCGCGATGCCGCCGTGGAGACCGTGCGATGGGTCGCAGGGTTCGAATATCCTGAGTTTCTTCCCGACTACAATTATGTCGCGCTCCGTCACCCCGATGAGTACCCGTTCAATGAAGGGCAGGTCGTCGCCTCCAGTGGTCTACAAATCTCAGCGAACGAGTTTGAACAATATTTCATCGAGCACCAGGTAGCCTATTCCAACGCCTTGCACAGCACGTTGCAGGGATCGCCCTATCTGGTCGGCCCGCTGGCTCGACTCAATCTGAATCAGGAGCATTTGACACCGCTGGCCAAGCAGGTCTTGGCAGACAGAGGCATGGTGCTGCCATTACGGAATCCGTTTCACGGGATCATCGCGCGATCCGTCGAAATCCTCTATGCACTAGAAGAATCGTTGCGGCTCATCGAACGATACGAACCTCCGCCCGCACCGGCGCTGCCGGTCGTCGTTCGACCAGGCACCGGTATGGCTTGTACGGAGGCCCCACGAGGAATCCTCTATCAGCGGTACAAGGTGGACGGGGACGGTCTGATCCGTGAAGCCAAGATCGTTCCTCCGACCTCGCAGAACCAATCTCGGATCGAACAAGATTTGCGGCAGTTCATGCCGCGTCTCTTAGACCTTCCCGACAAGCAGATCGGGCTGGCCTGTGAGCGGGTCATCCGTTGCTACGATCCTTGTATCTCCTGCGCGACGCATTTTTTGCATCTCGATATCCGGCGAGAGGGCGGGTCATGAAGAGACCGGTGCTTGGGTCTTCCTCCATTCGGATCATCGGGCTTGGCAATGAATTCAGAGGAGACGACGGGGTCGGCCTCATGGCGGCCCGCCGACTCCGACAAGAAGTCGGCAACCACGTCCAGGTGATCGAGGCGGAGATGGCGGGGGTTGACCTCATGGAATTGATGAAAGGCGCG
>JARFPM010000141.1 GCA_030444405.1 Nitrospira sp. | reverse complement strand
CTCGCGGGTTAGCGCTTGGGGGATTGTTCAGAAGACTTACTCTCTTGTGGGCAAAGGTAGCACATCACCTTGGATTCAAACACGTCACCGTCACCGATGATCTGGAAGATCAAATACACCCGTTCCATTCGCGCTTGGTGAGGGCATTTCCCTTGGGCGAATAACCGGCACGAATTGATCCGCTCCACAAGGTCCATACCAACCCTCAAGGAAAGGCTATATCGTACTGCCAAGAGGATGCCAGCCGTCAAAGATAGCGGTTGCTGTGTCCTCTTGTTCCTTCGTAGTGATGAACGCCCTGAGGTTATGACTCGCACCGATACTGACGAGGTCGCCATCTTGGAGCTGGGCGCAAATCACAGGGATGCCGTTCACAACGGTACCGTGCTTGCTGCCTTCGTCCCAGATGAACAACCTGTTTTTCACACATACGATACACGCATGGTTGCGGGAGACGCCTGGGTCGTCGATCACGATGTGGTTCGCGGGATCGCGACCGACCGCGCGGAGATCTCCCTCTTCGAACCGGTACTCTCTGACGATAAGGTTCTGGAACCTCAATTCGAGCTTGAACATGAGCAATCTCCCATGACGTTCCTTGGGCGTTCTCTAGGAAAGTGCAACATCCATGCCCCAGGAAGTCCGGACCGTCGGGGAAGTTGACCGCTGAGACTTACAAGGTAGGCATCCGGAACTGATCGCGGGAGTTCCCGCAACGGCAGCAGGAGTTACTGGATACAACCTCAAGCTAACGCAAGGCGCCCAGAAGAGTGAAACAATCCTCATCAGAAACGTTTATAAAACGGACTGCCACTCCGTAGAAGTGCGAGGAACCATCCCCGGTGGGTCGAAGGTCAAAACGCACAAGCTCGGCGATCAAAATCAGGACATGTCCGTCGGGAAGGTCGATAATCAACCTGAATGGGCGGATGTGATCCGGCAGTTCGGGGATAACCATGAAGGCACCGGTCAGGCTGAGATCAACGATCTCTCCTTTGATCTCATCTAGCCCGCTGACCAGTGTCACGGGTAAAGACACCCGGACTCGGGAATGGTGGCGACTGTCTTCTCGAACGAGATTCGCCCGTGAATGTACGGAAGAGGTGCTCGGGACCGGGGCTTCAGACTTTCGCTTTCGCTTCATTGAGAAAACTCCGATGACACCTTGAGGCGTTGAATGGGGACTGCAGCAAGACTTGAGCCACGGTGCGGTGCCGTTCGGGATTTTCGAAGATCAATCGGAGACGAAAATCGCCCCACGTCAGGAAACACGGTCCGATGTGAGGCACTCGCGTGTGAACCAGGGCAAGAGAGGAGGTGGTGTGGAGGCCGTGTCAGCGACCAGACCCAAGCCCCGCAGAGGCGGGGGTGTGATCACCGTGGGTAACGGTAAACCCCGATCGGATGGGTCAAGAGCGATACCCCGACCGCAACATGTTGGGGCCATGGCGATGCGCAGGGAATCGTAGAAAAGATGATATATAAAGTACCCTACCAGTTCGATAGGAGTTTATGTCTTAACGATAACGCCGAGTCTCGGTGTCAACGCCGATTTGCTTTGTCCTCGGTAGGGCATCATCGGGGCGGTGTAACTAGAAAGGGCGGCGTTGCGGGCGGCAGGAGCTTGTCAATCGTTTCAAATGAAGAGGGCGACCATTTCGCACTTGAGAAGCACGAGGTCTTCATGCTCCCTGTATCGAACAAAAGGTCAGAGCAAGCTTGGGAGTTCGAACGGCGAGTAAGGTCTCATTTGTAATGGCTTCGAGTTGGCTCTTAATCCAACTGGTAAGAAATTCGCGGTCAGGTTTTGAGACTCCGATGAATCGGATTCCCACCCCGGAAGGGTAACAATCGTTCTGACAGAAATCGACTTGCGACCAACTAACTGCGGATTTGACTTTGATGGCTTCACGTTCAGGCGCGAGAATATATAGTTGGAGACGTTCTTGGGGAAGGGGTGGTTTATCGGTACGAATAAGTGCACCCGTGGCACTGACATCTGTTGCTACGCCTACAGTAGCCCTGTCCTTCCTCTGTATTACAACAGGCCAGTCTATGCGGACTCTCGGATGCCGACGTCTTTCTTTCTGAATGGACACAGTCGCAAGCTTCTTCATTTGTGCTATCCCACACTGGACGTTGGAACACTTCAAGACGGAAGTCTGTTGGCGGCTGTGTAGAGCAGGATCAATGCCAAACAGGCAAGCTGTTATTTTATCTAGATATTTTAGTTACTTATATCAAGATTAACCCAGGGCTTGACCCGAAGACTGTATACCCACGGTCACAAAATTATGAAAAAAAGTTCCAACTTTGAGTATGTTAGTACATCTGATCCCAGGCTGGGCTTGAGCTTAGGATGTGTATACTGCGACATGTAAATGCAGCTCGAACACCTCAGGGCGGGGCGATTCTGACACGCACGCTTTCGGTCCGTGTGGCGGTCAAGGATGCGGAAGCGGACGAGAGTCATAAAGGGCAGGACTTGACTTTTCTGCCACACGCAGGAGCAGATCGCTGAGCCGGGGGGCGATTATCAGAGACTTGCCACGAGACGCAGTGCGTCAGGGTGAGGCAGCCGGGTGCGAACGAAGTCGAGAAGAAATTGACCATCCCCCTTCAATACTCTCGTAAAGCGAATGCCAATTATGTAAGTTGATATCCTTCGGCCAGACGCCTCTGCTTTCACCCAAGCGACCTCGAAGGAAACTCTAAAAGCCTGGCGATTCGCCGGCACCATGAAGGCCCTGAATTTCTCTTTAGGATGGAGCAGCCTCTCGGTTTGAATAAGGGCACCTCTTGCGCTTATGTTCCTTGTTTCTCCGACCGCGGTCCTGTCCTTCATACGAATCACAAGGGGCCAATCTACCGGAACCCGGGCGTGACGGCGTCTGTCACTCCTCGACGTCATAGGCACCCCCCTCTCGTTGCAGCGGATGCTATATGCTGCAAGCGGCCTTCGTCCCCCCAAGAGACCTTCGGGGGCCGTTCTTGATGTCGAAGGTCGTCCAGGAAATCACTGAACTCCGCAAAAAAGTGAGCAGTCAGGAAACTGAAACCTCTGGCGAGGATGGCTTTGCGACACCTCATCCACGCTCTTGTCCCAAATGGGGAATACCAGCCGCAGGAAGCTACAGCTCGACTGACGCGCATTCAGGCTTCGCAGCGCTTTTTTGTCCTTTCGATTTTGTGACCGCCGCGGTCGTCGGGCAAGCAACCGTCACACCAGACCGTGGCGGTAGATCCTACCCGGTTGGCCTCGACGGTTCCCATCCGCCGCCAAACGCACGGTTAATCGCGTTCACGTCGAAGGCTTCGGGATCGAACGAATCGCCGCACCACTCAACCAGGTCTTCGTGATCCGGATGCTTGGGGTCCACCAACGCCTCGAGGAAGTTTGCGTACCCCCAGGGACCTCCCACATCCTCAGGCGGACAGGCACGCTTTCCGCTCAACACCCATGGGAACTTGCCTTTAGGAGGAAGAACAGCAACCTCCTCGAGCTCCAACTCGTGTTTCCAGCCGTCGCCGAAATCGTACTCGTAGACGATACGATCCTTGGGCTTGCGAAGAACCTCGGCCAACGCGACCTTCCGTTCGTCCTGGCTGTTCACGAGTTGGGACGAGCGAGTTCGGCCTGAAGCCGCTCCAGCGACGCGAAACTGATGCAGGTGGGCGTTGGTCCAACCGATGATGAGCTGGAGAGCCCAGTGAAGCTGTTCTAGTGTCATGTCGCTCCGGACTTGAAACCGGCGCCAAACCGGTGGCCGGACTTCCCGCAGCGTCACCTTCAGTTGGTAGACCTGTACGGGTACCTCAGCCCGCACCTTAGTTTTCGCCATCCCTGAGTCTCCAATTCGGCTATCGATGAGATGGTCTCCGTGAGCCAGTCGCATCCGCTTGCCCGTGGGGGTCTTATCGAGTTGCAGACTTCTCCTCTGGTCTCGCCACAGACTGTGTCTAGTGATGAGATAATCAGACACCGAGTCAGCGAGTAGGGACGTTCGCCTATCATCACCGGCTCCGCTTCCGGCGCCTTTGGGCTACTGCAAGACCTTGGCAGACCCCAAGGCGACCACGCATCACGAAACCGCATCCTAGACGGCGAGCTTATGACCGGTCCACATAAGTATGAGAACGACAAGTATTGCGACGAGCAGGATCACGACGACCGCTGCCTCCCAGCCCCCGGCCGGCATGAGAGAGTCGAGTTGGCTGGCAAGACTGTGGACTTCTGCGTCGGAGAGTCGATCAAG
>JARFPM010000140.1 GCA_030444405.1 Nitrospira sp. | reverse complement strand
GGAGCGCTCCTGGGCTGCCTATCTGACGGTGATCTCGACGAGTCTGCTGCTTCCGTTCGAGCTCTATGAAGTGATCGAGAAGGTGTCGGTGCTTCGCGTTGGCGTGCTGATGCTGAACCTGGTCATTGTGCTCTACCTCGTCCGCCAATTAAAGCACCACACCCTGCGTTCATGAGCGCCTGCGTGAGGCTGGAGGTCTGGCATGGGGTTCGTGATCTGCCCCATGGCGCATCACCGTGAAGATGGAGAGGGCCTTCTCGACGAGTTCTTGAACGTCTCCGTAGCAGCTCCAACGATTCACATCCTGATCTCTGGAACTGCTCCCACCTCCCTGTATCCGTTCCGTCAGCTCTGAATCGGATCAGATACAATCCGTGATCTCCTACTCGATGATATCCGAGCATGTTGTCACCGGCCTAATTGTTGCTTTCTCGCAGAGATAAGGTTTGTCAATGCCGATTCATCCATGTACATAGGGGACGCATCAGCGCCTTCGCATTCTCGCCACCTGGGACCATCAGTGGAAGATCGGAGTAACAGCTCGTGAGCGACAACGCCTCGGACAGCACGACGACCTCTACGACGAATAAAGGCCTGATCGCGAGGTGGCAGAGCATCCCGCTCTATGGCCGCATTGTCTTTGCCTTGGTTCTCGGTGTCATAACCGGCCTGCTGTTTGGTAACCATGCGGCCTCGCTTGCCGTGCCGGGGAAGCTGGTGTTGCGTCTTCTCGGCGCACTCGCACCGCCGCTGATCCTCGCGGCGATCGTGCACACGTTCATGACGACGCAGCTCGGTGGGCCACTCGCGGCACGGCTCCCAAAGCTATTGTTACTGAACACTGTAGTTGCGATTCTCGTCGGCCTCACCGTCGCGAACGTGATTCAACCGGGGCATGGTGCGGGGCTCACGCCGTCTACTCCACACGACGAAACGACGAAATCCGGTAATCCTCTCGTCACGTTTTTCGAGAACGTGCCCAAGAGCCTGCTGGGACCGCTCGGTGACGATGGAAAGGTCATCGGTGTCATTTCCATTGCTGTGGCATTTGGCATGGCCTTACGCAAGGAACGTCACCGTCCTCTCGGCACAGTCGAGCAGGTTGTCGGACTCTTTCTGGAATCGCTGATCAAGATTTTGCACTGGATTATCGCGGTCGTCCCGCTGGCAGTCTTTGGCATCGTCGCGAGCATCGTGGGGACGGAGGGTTTCGCGCAGTTCAAGGCGCTTGGGATCTTCGTGTTGAGCGTGCTGCTCGCGCTCGCGATCCAGGCGGTCTATTACCTCGTCCGCATCCGCTTCGGGTCTTGGGTGCGTCCGGGTGAGTTGCTGCGCGGTGGGCGGGATGCGCTGGTCATGGCCTTTTCCACGGCCAGCTCGACGGCCACGATGCCGGTGACCTACGCCGCGCTCAAGGATCGCGTGGGCCTGCGGGAGCAATCCGCCAGCATGGGGGCGCTGGTCGGCGCGAATTTCAACAACGACGGCACCGCGCTGTATGAAGCGATGGCCGCGCTATTCATCGCCCAAATGATCGGGATGGATCTGAGTTTTCAGCAGCAGCTGATGGTTGTGCTGATGAGCATCATTGCCTCAGTTGGTGCTGCGGGCATTCCCGAGGCGGGCTTGGTGACGATGACGATGGTCTTTACTGCCGTGGGGTTGCCCGTGCAATACATCCCGGTCCTCCTGACAGTGGATTGGTTCCTCGATCGCTGCCGGACGGCGATCAATGTCATGGGTGACATGAATGTCAGTTGTTTATTGGATGGCAAGGACAAGCTGGGAACGTAGATGGCTATCCCTTGCTTGGCCTTTGATTCTGTTGGTTGGACAGGGCAGCGCGCAATTTATCTTCATGCTCCTTGCTAAGTGATGTCTTGAGGATCGTTCCTTCGTATGTCGAGAAGTTGGCCAGCAACTTGTCTTGGTCAACACTCCGAATCAGAAGGAAAATTGCCGAGGTGCCTCGCTTGATCGTACTCCCTACGCCCTTGATGAAACTGTCGGGTATCCCATAGTCGCTCAAGAGTCCGTACTCGCTGGCGGCGGTGGTCACGGCTCCACCCCCAGCACCTCCTGCAAGGCTGCCCAACAGACCTGCCAGGGGATTCATGAAGAGCAGACCGATCAGCCCTCCCCATAACATGCCCAGTGCCACGCCATGCTTGGTCGTGCCACCGAACACATCGACGCACTGCTTCAGATGGACTTTCCCATCCATGTCGCGCACAACGATGACCGCATCTTCCAGATCCAAGATGTATTCAGTTTCCATCGCTCTGAGTTCGTTGAGCACCCGATCGGCTGTGCTGGAGTCCTCAAACGCAATGCAGACAAGTTCGCTCATGATTCCTTCTCCTTCGACCGTACGCGTTTAGCCACAATGCAGATTGCGGGGTCTCAACTCGGTCGTCCATGCACTACATAGCAGTAGGATCGCTCTCAGAGCAAGATGGGTTCTGTAACATCGGTCTGAACCAGGTCACGTCAACGCATATCCTCGCCCCTTGTTTTTCCATGCCTCGTTCCCTTACTCTCGACCCTTTCTTGTTGAGTAAACCTTTATGTTGCAAGCTGTTGGACTCAGTTGCCGTCGAGGCGAGCGTCGGCTGTTTTCGGATCTCAATGTGAACGTTGAGCCGGGAACCCTCTGTTGGACTCAGTTGCCGTCGAGGCGAGCGTCGGCTGTTTTCGGATCTCAATGTGAACGTTGAGCCGGGAACCCTATTGGCCGTGGTTGGTGAGAACGGGAGCGGAAAAACCAGCTTGCTCCGGATCTTCTCAAGTTTGTTACCTCCGGAAGGAGGTTCGGTCCTCTGGGATGGGCAGGATATCCATCAACTCAAGGAACTCTATTCGGGACAACTGACGTATCTCGGGCATCTCAATGGGATTAAGGACGACCTCACGCCGCTGGAAAATCTGATAAGCGCTATGTCGCTCGCCGGGGAACCCTGTTCCAGCAACGGGGCAAAGGAGGCCTTGGAGGCGATTGGGCTGAAGCGGCCCATCCATCAGTTGCCATCCAAAGTACTCTCGCAGGGGCAGAAGCGTCGTGTTGCTTTGGCAAGGCTGTGGCTTTCCTCGCGCCCCTTATGGCTCTTGGATGAACCGTTCACTTCGCTTGACGCTGCATCAACGAACGTTGTGACGAAACGGCTTCTTGCACATCTGCAGCGTGGGGGACTGGCGGTTTTGGTTACGCACCAGGAAATCGCACTTCCCACGGAGATGGTCCACCGTCTGAGGCTGACTGGATGAGCGGCTCCAGTATGTGGGATGCGATAGGTGGAATCGTCCGCCGTGATCTGTTGCTGGCGATGCGGCGCCGTTCAGACGCGGCAATGTCGGTCTTCTTTCTCGTCATTGTGGCCAGTCTTTTCCCGTTAGGCGTGGGACCGGAACCGGCGGTGTTGCGGATCATCGGGCCTGGGGTCCTGTGGGTGGCCGCCCTGCTGGCCTGTCTCTTGTCGCTAAGCCGTGTGTTTACCGCGGACTATCTGGACGGCGTCCTGGAACAGATGGTCCTGATTCCCCAACCACTTGCGGTGTTGGTGGTCGGGAAGGTCCTCGCCCACTGGGTGATCTCCGGATTACCCGTAGTCCTGCTCTCGCCGCTCCTCGGTCTCCAATTCGGCCTGGATGGAGAACCTCTGGGCGTGCTGGTCTTGTCGCTCTTGCTTGGGACGCCGACGTTGAGTATGATTGGGGCGATCGGCGCCGCGTTGGTCCTTGGCGTGCGGGGGAGTGGTCTACTGGTTGCCCTCCTGGTGCTTCCACTCTATGTTCCAGTGTTGATCTTTGGGGCCGGCGCCGTCACCAGCAGTATGGCTGGGATCGGCGGCGAAGCAAATCTGTCACTGCTTGGGGCTTGTCTCGTGCTCTCGCTCTTTCTGGCGCCCTGGGCCACGGCAGCGGCGATACGTATTGCGTTGGAATAGAAGGATCTCATCATGGTGAACTGGTCGAAGTATTCGTCTCCCCAAGCCTTTTATCCCCTGGCGGGACGCCTCATCCCCTGGTTCGCTGTTGTGGCGGTGGTCCTGATGGGGGTAGGGCTGTATATGGGATTTTTCGTCGCGCCGACTGATTTTCAGCAGGGTGAGGCGTACCGGATTATCTTTGTCCATGTGCCCGCCGCCTGGATGTCGATGTTTCTTTACGTTGTCATGGCGGTTTGGGCCGGCATCGGAATGGGACTCAACGCACGCCTTTCCTTCATGATGGCGCAGGCAATTGCGCCTACCGGGGCGATGTTTACGTTCTTGGCGTTACTGACCGGGGCGATGTGGGGGAAACCGACATGGGGAGCCTGGTGGGTCTGGGATGCCAGGCTGACATCGGAGCTGATCCTCTTATTCCAGTATGCGGGGGTCATGCTCTTGCGGACATCGATTGACGACATGCGTCGCGCCGACCGCTCGAGCGCGGTCTTCGCGCTGGTCGGAGTCGTCAATGTGCCCATCATCTATTTTTCCGTGCAATGGTGGAATACCTTGCATCAAGGGGCCTCGGTCAGCATGTCGACGGGGTCGAAAATGGCGGCGACGATGCTGACCGCCATGTTGCTGATGACGGTGGCCTTCTGGCTCTATAGCATCGCCGTCATTCTCGCGCGCGTGCGATGCATCATGGTCGAGCGGGAATCGCTGCCGGTATGGAATGAGAAGCCGGCGGTGATCCAGGAAGCGGTGGAGGCTCGCTGATGCAGTGGGGGAGCGTGTCTGATTTTTTTGCGATGGGTGGGTACGGGTTGTATGTGTGGACCTCGTTTGTAGCCACGGCACTCTGTATGGTGTGGGAAGTGCTGGCCTTGTGGCGCCGACGGGTTGCGGCGCGCGCCGAACAGCGCGCGGCGTTGTTAGGAGGCACCGATGAAACCACGGCATAAACGGTTTGCTTTTATCGGTTTGGGGCTGGTTGTCTTGGGTATCGCGACGGTGTTGATCTTGAACGCGTTTCAGAGCAATCTCGTCTTCTTTTTTACGCCCACTCAAGTCGTCAGTGGAGAAGCCCCACAAGGACGCAGCTTCCGGATTGGTGGGATGGTGGAAGATGGGAGTGTCGTTCGTGAGAATGACGGATTGACGGTCCGATTTGTCGTGACGGACACCGCGAAGCGCGTACCGGTGACCTACAAAGGGATCCTGCCGGATCTCTTTAAGGAAGGGAAGGGCGCCGTGGCGCAAGGGAAACTCAACGCCGACGGTACGTTTGTCGCCAGCGAAGTCTTGGCAAAGCACGATGAAAATTACATGCCGCCTGAAGCGGCGGAGGCGTTGGCGAAGGCCAAGGCGTCCGGGGCTCAGCAGAGCAAATCGCTGGTGGTCCCTCAAGGTAAGAAAGAATCACTATGATTCCAGAGATCGGTCAGTTTGCGTTGATTCTTGCACTCTGCGTCGCCGTGGTGCAGGGCATTCTTCCCATCTACGGTGCCGCCGTCGGGAACTCGGGGCTGATGGCTGTGGCCAAGCCTGCAGCGCGTGGGCAATTTCTTTTGGTCCTCACGGCGTTTTGCTGCCTCGGTTACGCGTTTGCCGAGAAAGACTTCTCTGTGCTGTATGTCGCCGCCACGTCGAACTCTCAGCTCCCGTTGCATTATCGGCTGGCCGCAATTTGGGGCGCGCATGAAGGGTCGCTCCTCTTGTGGACCTTCATCCTGACTCTGTGGATGTTCGCCGTCACGCTGTTCTCCGCTCACCTGCCCGAAGCCACTCGCTCGCGCATTCTCGGGGTGATGGGCCTCGTCAGCGTCGGATTTCTCCTGTTCATGCTGACCGTGTCGAATCCGTTTGAGCGGCTGATTCCTGCGGCTGCTGAGGGACGGGACCTGAACCCTCTCTTGCAGGACCCAGGGATGGTGATCCATCCGCCGATGCTCTACATGGGTTACGTCGGTTTTTCGGTTGCCTTCGCGTTCGCCATCGCCGCCTTGTTGGGGGGGAATCTTGATGCGGCCTGGGCCCGTTGGTCTCGGCCATGGACCACGGTCGCTTGGTGTTTCTTGACGGTCGGCATTGCGATGGGAAGCGGTTGGGCCTACTACGAACTGGGATGGGGCGGGTGGTGGTTCTGGGACCCGGTTGAGAACGCCTCATTTATGCCCTGGTTGGCCGGAACCGCTTTGGTACATTCCTTAGCCGTGACCGATAAGCGAGGCGGATTTAAGGTGTGGACCGTCTTGCTGGCGATCATGGCCTTTTCCTTGAGTCTTCTCGGGACGTTTCTTGTTCGATCCGGCGTCTTAACGTCTGTGCATGCCTTTGCGACCGATCCGAAGCGTGGTCTGTTCATTCTGGTCTTCTTAGCCGTGGTCATCGGTGGGTCTCTGGCCTTGTACGCGTGGCGGGCGCCGCGTGTCGGGTTGGGTGGCAGTTTCGCCATGGTTTCGCGTGAGGGGATGCTGCTGGCGAACAACGTGTTGCTGATTGCCGCCATGGGGTCGGTACTCTTGGGCACGCTCTATCCCTTATTCTTGGACGCGCTCGATCTTGGGAAGATTTCTGTCGGCCCTCCGTATTTCGACTCGGTCTTCGTTCCGTTGATGACTCCGGCGATCTTCTTAATGGGAATTGGTCCACTGGCTCAATGGAAAAAGGCGAGTCTGCCCGACCTTGCGAAACGATTACTCTCGCCGAACGCCTGGCTTCGGTGCCCAGATCGTACTGGGGGATGCTCGTGGCGCACTGTGGCATTGCGGTCTTTATCGTCGGTGTGACGATGGTGAAGGGGTTTGAAACTGAAAAAGATGTGCGGATGAATGTGGGGGAGACGGCGAGCATCGGCGACTATACGTTCCGATTCGACGGGGCTCAGGATGTCGTTGGGCCGAATTATACGGCTGCCCGTGGGACCTTCTCGGTGAGTCGCGACGGTCGCGAGACGACGGTCCTGTATCCTGAGAAGCGGCGCTATACCGCGCAGAGTCAGGTCATGACGGAAGCCGCCATCGATCCGGGGTTATTGCGTGATCTCTATGTGTCTTTGGGAGAACCGCTCGATGAAGGGGCCTGGAGTGTGAGGCTCTATCATAAGCCGTTCGTCGATTGGATTTGGGGTGGGTGCTTTATCATGGCTCTGGGTGGTGCGCTCGCCGTCAGCGACCGGCGGTACCGCATCGCATGGCGCCGCCAAGAGTCGGCTGAGCCTGCGTCGACACGAGCGGCTAGGCGAAAAGTAGCATGAATCGGTTTCTCCTGCCGCTGTCGATTTTTATCGTGGTCGTGGTTTTCCTGGGGATCGGGCTGAAGCTCAATCCTCGCGAAATTCCGTCTCCCCTGGTGGGGAAGGCTGCACCGGACTTTTCCCAGCCGCAACTCTTCGATCCAGCCAAAGTCTTCTCGCCCGCCGACCTTAAGGGGAAAGTGTGGCTGCTTAATTTTTGGGCTTCATGGTGCAGCGGCTGTAAGACTGAACATCCTGTGCTCATGGATCTGGCCAAGTCCGGTGAGGTGCCGATCTTTGGGATGGATTACAAGGATCAACGTGACGAAGCCTTGAACTGGTTGAATCGGTGGGGCAATCCTTATCCCGTGGTGGGGGTCGATGATGCCGGCCGGGTCGGTATCAATTATGGCGTCTATGGAGTGCCTGAAACGTACGTCATCGACAAGCAAGGCGTCATCCGCTACAAACAGATCGGGCCGTTGGATCCCGACACGGTCGCCAAGAAGATTCTTCCCCTTGTAAAACAGCTGGAATCCCAATGACGTGGTTGACGCTCCTGATATTTCTTCTGTCCGGACCGGCATGGGCCGGGGAGGCCAGGCCGTTGGCCGATGATCCTGTCGCCGAGGCGCGGCTCAAACAACTCGCCGTCGAGCTTCGATGTCTGGTCTGTCAAAATCAAACATTGGCCGATTCCAACGCTCCGCTGGCGGAAGACTTGCGTCGGGAAGTTCGGGAGATGATCGCCAAGAACATGAGCGATCTATCGTCCGCCTCTTAAGGCGACGACCACGCTGCTTTGGGTAGGCCCATTCGTCCTCTTGACGGTCGGAGCCAGTGCGCTTGTCATTGCGTTGCGCCGTCGGGCGCGCAAGGTGGTCGATGTCCCGGTGACGGACGAAGAGCACCGACGAGTAGAACAACTATTGACAGAAGGAGACAAACGATCATGACCGTGACCTTTTGGGTGATCGCGTCTGCCATGACCGTGACCATCCTTGGGTTGCTGCTGCGACCCCTGTTGAAGCGTCCTGAGCAGGCGACGAGTGAGCGGGAAAAAACGCTACCGGTCTATCGACAGCAATTTTCCGAACTGGAGCAAGATCGCGCCAGTGGTTTGTTGACCGATGAACAGTATCAGACGGCACGTAGCGAGTTGGAGCGCCGTGTGTTGGAAGAAACAGGTACGCCGGAAGCGTCCATTGCCGCCGCAGGAGGGCTCGTCAATCTCCGAGTTGTGGCTCTCTCATTGGCCATGATCATTCCGACTGCCAGTGGGGTGCTCTACTGGACATTGGGGAATCCTGCCGCGATGACGCATCCGGCAGTATTAGCGTCGTCCTCTCAAGGCGGCTCCGGAGATGATTCTCAGATGGCCGATAGTCTCAACCAGCTGATCGAACAGCTGAGAAAGAAACTGGAGCAGAATCCCAACGATGCCGTCGGCTGGGGGCTCTTGGCTCGATCCTACATGGCCATGGAGCGGTATGGCGACGCGGTGCCGATTTTTGAAAAGGCTACCAAGCTCGATCCTAGTAATGCCAGTCTTCTTGCCGACTATGCGGATGCGCTCGGTGTGCATCAGGGGCGCAAGTTGGAAGGAAAACCCGAGACGCTGATTCAAAAAGCCTTGAAACTCGACCCTCACAACGTGAAGGCGCTCATGCTGTCGGGGACTATTGCCTACAATCGAAAAGATTTTGCTCGCGCCGTCAAGGAGTGGGAAGACGCCCACACCTATCTTCCTCCGGACGATCAGGAATCGTCTGATCAACTGAAAGCCAGCATCGCCGAAGCCAAACGACGCCTCGGTGGTGGCCCAAGTTCTGGGATGTTGGTCGCGAATCCTCCGATGGAACAGGCCAAGCCTACCAAACCGTTGGCGCAAACCGGGCAGCCACGTGCGATTACGGGCAAGGTGGTGTTGGGGCCGAACATGGCTGGTAAAACACTTCCAGATACATTGTTCGTATTTGCGAAGGATGTTGCTGGTCCGCCGATGCCTGTGTCTATCAGACATCGATACGGTGGTCATCGTCGCCCGATTGTCGAAGTCGGGAAAAGCCATGCCGGAGAGTGGTGATCTGGAAGGTATGAGCCAACCGATTAAACCAGGTGCAGAAAATATTACTGTCGTCATCGATCGAGAGCGGCCGTAAGCGTCATGTGGTTGTGATCGATTCCTTGAGATATTGCGCAAGATTTTTTTGAGCAGGATCCAGGCAAAATCGCTTGACACTTTCATGGCCCTAAGCTATATTTCGCCGCGTTAATTTTTTAGAACTTGTGCATATGAACACATATAAAAAAGTAGACCTGCATCGAGTGAAACTTTTTTGAACGACCGTGTGCACTGCCCATCAAACGGAGGGAGGAGAACTGTGATGGTAAAAAACATGGTGAAGTATGCCCTGGTGGTCTGTGGCGTCTTGGTGGCTGCCCAGGCCCAGGCGAATTTCCCCACCGTGCCGAAGGAAACCTATGAGGCCCTCAAGATTGACCGGTCGGCCTCGCCCAAGGAACTGTACGAAGCGTTGCTCAAGCGCTACATGGATCCGGCGC
>JARFPM010000139.1 GCA_030444405.1 Nitrospira sp. | reverse complement strand
GCAAGGTCGACCGCGGGGTGGAAGGCTACAGCGTCCTCCGATCGCTTCGTGCCATCGGTCGGTCCGACATTTCTATCCTCATACTCGATGGCCTGGAAGGAGTCACGGAACAAGACACCAAGATTGCCGGGGCGATTCTGAAGCAGGGACGCGCCTGCATTCTTTTGGTCAACAAGTGGGATTTACGGGCCGGAGATGCTCAGACGAGGCAAGACTATGAGCGCGAACTCCGTCGCCGGTTTCCCTTCCTCAACCAAGCGTGTCCCAACCGGCACGCTGAATACCTGGTTACAGAAGATCCTCGTAATCCATCCCTTGCCAACTCGCAAGCACAAGCCGTCAGCCGTCACGAAGTCCGCCTTCATCACGCAAGTAGCTACCAAACCGCCGGTCTTTGCCTTATTCGTAGGCCATCCGGAAGACATCACCCCTGCCTACCTGAAATATTTGGAGAACCAACTGCGCGAGACCTACCAATTCACCGGCACCCCGCTTCGCATCATGGTGAGGAAGAAGTAAGCACCCTGAAGGCGCACCGCGCACTGGTACTAACTCCTTCGATTTCGCTCAAGGTATTGGACTTATTTTCCGACAAGTTGGGTGAACCCTATTTCAGGTTGACTCCAATTCTGATCTCATGATATTCGCATGGAATACCCATAGGCTATGAGAGGGTTGATCGCACCCCCCTCAATTTCAGAACGCTTAGGGAGTTTCCCGTTTAGACGGAAGTAAACTTCCAAACTGAACATCTTCTCCATGGATCGATCGGCACGCTCTAGACATCTCTTTCTCGCGGTGTTTCTCATCGGACTCGGCAGTGCCGGGTGCGCCACAGCGAGTCCTCCGGACGGAGGAAAGGTCCAGGCACCACCCTCCGATTCTACCTCCTTGGAAGCTCAGCTCGATGCCTCGGCAACCGCACAGCCCCAGACTGATGATGCAGCGCCTAAGCAATCCGAGGCCGACGAGATGGCACCTGCTCCCTCTCAGAATGAGGTCCCTTCTGCCGTCCAGCCTCAGGGCAGTGAGACTCCACAGGCTGAGCCCCCCGACACGGCTCCTACCGCTCAGCCACAAGTGGAAAGTCCGCCAACTGCTCAGCAGGAAACGACTGAAGCTGCTCCTGTCCGCACCGATGTGAACCCATCGATCGCGCTGACAGGCCGGGTCTGGCGGGCCAAACCGGGGATCGTCTTCCTGAAAACACCGGTTGGGCTCATGTCCCTCAGTTCCAAAACTACGCTCAAGACCCTCCCCGCCTCGCAAGAAGTCTCCTTCATGATTCACGAAGACCATGTCGTCGTTGATATCGTGAAGCGAACGGATGGTACCCTCGTCCACCGCTACCTGACCGGACCATTCAGACGAGACAGCGGAGACAGCACAAAGCTGATAGGGTGGACGCCGGAAGGGGAGAAAGCCTTCCACATCGGTGCCTATGAACGGGCACTCGCGGCCCGCAAGGATGGCGATCCTGTGACAGTGGAAGTCGACGGCACGAATAGCGTGATCGGCGTGCACGACCTCCAGTTCGACCTTCAGGTCGGCCAGGTGGGCACCAATGGGTCCAAGGCGCACTTGTTGCTGACCGGAACGATCTCAAAACTGAAGTCCAACTTCATTTTCTTCCGGACTCCCATCGGAATCGTCAACGTCAACGCCAAGATCGGGATCAGAAATGCCAAGGTTGGACAGACCTTGACCTTGCGCATGCATGACCACCACGTCGTGGCGGATCTCTCCGCTTCCAGCGATTCCGCTCCTATCCGGCGTTTCGTCACGGGTCCGTTGGAATTTGCCGCTCCGGATCGATCCAGCGTCAGGCTCTGGACGCCGGAGGGTGAACAGACTTACCCCGCAGATCTTGGCAAATCCGTGCTGAACGGGACAAGGGAAGGGACCCCTATTACGGTGGAACTCGACGGGCATGGCGACGTCGTCGAATTCCATCGCATGAAGTAATTTCAAGACCTCCCGCCTTCGTCTTGACTCTCTTTTCTATCCCCTCGTAGACTGCGCTGCGTATGAACACCTCATCCACAACTCGCCGCTCGCCGGCGTCGTCCTCGCTTGACCCCCAATCCGCCAAAAATTTTGATACTCTGTACAAGGATCACGTAGACCTCATGTATCGCTTCGCCCATCGTTTGTGCGGCGAACCGGAGGCTGCAAAAGATTTGGTGCAGGAGACCTTCTTAAATGCGTATCGGGGCTTCGACAGATTTCGTGGTGACGCCCAGATTTCGACGTGGCTCTATACCATCGCCTCGCGGGCGTGCCTGCGCATGCGGCGCAGACGGAAAGGGGCCCCGGAACGGGAGTTATCCCTCGAGGAATTCATCCCCACGTCCGACGGCGAATTTCGCTTGCAGATTCCGATCGAGGGACTCAGTCCCGAAGCCGCGCTCCAAAATAAGCAATTGCGAGCAGCGCTCGATGCCGCAATCAACCAATTACCGAAGAAGTACCAAATGGTCTTGGTGCTTCGCGACATGGAAGGGTTAAGCGCCAAGGAGGTCGGAGCCATCATGGGCTTGAACGAACGAGCGGTGAAATCGCGCTTGCACCGGGCTCGACTGTTTGTGCGCCGTCAGCTCAGTGCGCGAGGCCTCGGCGAAACGCCCAGCGACCACAACTCACTTGGGTCTCGGAGGGACTGATCCACGTGTCGAAACGTAGCGCTTCCAAGCGACAACGGCATCCTTCAACAACTCGGCACCGACATGCTCACGGGAAAGGCCGGTGCCTACGCATCCTGCGCCAGTTGTCCGCCTATATCGACGACGAACTCTCCGCGAGTATTTGCCTAGAAATTCGTCGACATCTGGGCGCGTGTCCGAATTGTGAAATCTTCGTGACGTCGTTGCGCCAAACCGTGTCGCTTTGCCGCCATAGTCCACCACCGACATTATCGACAGCCGACCGGGCGTTGATGCGTGAGAAGATCCTGAAAACCGCTTCTTCTCGATAACCCACAACAGCGTGACTCTTTTTCATCATGACTAAGAACTTATTGCTCGGAATTCTCTTCTTTTCGGGACTGCTGACGGCCTTTGAGACGACAGTGCCCGACCTTGTGACTGCGGCATCCAAGCCCCCTCGGAAGGCGACGGAAAACAAGGCCATCCATAAGGCCGCCATCGACACAGCCCTTCGATATGCCGAAGCCATCGCCAAAGGCGACAAGGTCACGACCGGACAGCTGGACTTTGCGTGCCAATACAAGCTCCTGTCGGTGCTCTCGGCTAACCCTCCGAATCCTCCGGCAACTGAGGCGTCGTACGAGGGTTGCTGGCAGGAACTGACTGCCGCCCATGCCCCGGTCTTGAAGCGATCGGATATTGGGATGAACATCCTCTGGCCCAGCACTGGCTCCCTTGCTTTCTATGGAGACGAGCTCTCCCGAACTCAGGCCTCTGCCTTTGTGATGGATGCCCTCGGAGTCTCGCCACCAGGAACCGGCCTTCATCTCACAGTGACAGACAGCCGTCCGATCCCGAACGGATCCTTCCGACTGAAGCCGAACGGGAAAGTTCTCGCCGTTCCAACTACGCTGGTCGACCTGACCGTCCACTATCACGACCCACTCACGTCACCGGTGACGTATGGTCCGGGCTCCGTCCACTGGACGAATACGATCAAACGTGAACGGCGAGCCGTGAAATCCATCACCACTCAATGGGTGGTCTTCACCGGACTCCGAACACATGGGTTCCCACGCGACAACGCTGTCTTCCATCTACCGGTGGTCTCCAAGCCCGAAGCACCCGGCATGATCGCTGACCGGATACCGTTCACGACCGAAACGAGCCGCGTCCTTCCCGAGTCGGTTGTCTGGTGGGATCCCGATGATCAGCCTGGCACGCTGACGGCGGCAGCCGCACAAGCCGCTGCGTTTCCTGAATTACGCGATCGTGTCGCTATGCTCAATCGCATCTTGATCATCGACCCGCATCAGGTCGACGCGCTCACGATCCTGACCAGAAATCTCCATGCCGTCTTGCTTCGTGAAGCCGCTCAGAGCCACAAACTGAACGTCAAGGATCCAGCGTTATCGCTGACCGTCAACGAGTTCTATTGGAACATCTATGCGGCCGCCGGTCGCCTCGACCTTTCGAACGGTATGGAGATGGGTGGACTCTCGCAACCGACACCGGCCGATTTCCTGTACCGACTGTTGCCCGCACTGGAAACCCTCGCGAAAACCCATCCTGAGCAGTTGGATGCCCGCTTCCGGCTCGGCATGGCGTATCGCTGGAACAATGACCAGGTTCCGATGATCGAGACGTTCGAAGCGTTGATCAAAGACATTCCGACCGACCGAAGAACGCCCAGAGCCGAGGCGCTGATACAGCTGGCCTGGTCGCGCATCAACAAGGTGGCGTGGAATCGGATCTTGCACGACCCTGACAGTGTTCGAGCGTACGAGGACGCTCAGGCCTCATCGGCCCTCGCCGAGCTTCCGCTCGACAAGTTTCTCGCGGAATACACCATGGCCTACAGCATGATTTTCATGCCGGACTACGGGGATAAAGGGAAGATGCTACAGCACTTGACCGAGGCCAAACGTTGGTTTGATGAAATACCAGGCAGGGATGATGA
>JARFPM010000070.1 GCA_030444405.1 Nitrospira sp. | reverse complement strand
TTCACCCGTCGCGGTCGCCCGGTACTGCCCAATGGCAATCGAGGGCTGCACGAGCCCTGAGGTGTTTCTCACGGCGTGGAGCACGGCGCCGTTGTCTTGATAACTGATCCGCCCCAAGGCCGATGCCCGCAAGCTCACATCGCCCAACTTTTCACTATGATACAGAGCCGGCGTGATCGGCATCCGCCGGATACCGGCGCGAAGAAACCCCTGTTGATAGATCGTGCCGACGGAAAAGCCTCCACCCACGAATATGACCTTTGGCCGAAACAAGGGAAACCACCTTGTCACAGAACCATCGATCATTGCATCGGTTTCCCGACGGGGGTCTACCGTTGGTACAGTCGGCAGTTGGCGAAGCTGATGCACGACTTTATTCTGGAAAAATTGACTGGGTTCGTCCCCGGTCGGGCTGATCCCGGCTGTCAGATTGGTACTCCAGCCCCGCAAGAATCCACCCCAATGTTGGGTCCAGCTGAACGTGATTAGATTGAAGCCGAGGGTATTCTCCACCGTGGAATCATACTTGTTCCCTAAACCGTCGATCGGGGTAAATCGATTGAGGGTCAGCCCTCCGGTAAACGTTGAGTATTGGTCGGGGAAAGCCATGCTTCCCCAATGGACCGAGGGAGCGGGACTTTCACTCCGTGCGGGGGTTGTAACCATGCTGCCAAGCAGGAAAAAGCCGAGGAAGACAATCAGTCTTGTGATCATCCACTGAGTGGTTTCTGCCTTGCGACAGAATCCCAGTACCGCCCTTTGCCCGTTCCGAGTCTCGCTGAACTGTTGCCTCGTTGAAATGGAAATGGTTCTGACCATCAAGAAGCTCTCTCCATGCCTAAGAATTACCATGCCACCATGAGAAACCTAGGGTATTCTGCAGAACTCATATGCATGGGGCGACCCAATTGTTTGATGAAAAACAGAGGGTAACTCTTCGTTTTGATGCGTGATTCTGATATTTTGCCGGTGCTTCTCCCTCGACAGACCTCCTGATCCTATGCTAGCTTACGCGCTCGTTTTTCTGGATTCTCTTTCCGCACGAGAGCCGACAGGCTGAGACATGTTCAAGAAGATCTTGGTCGCCAATCGCGGTGAGATTGCCATGCGGATCATCCGCGCCTGCCGCGAATTGAACATCGCCACCGCAGCCATCTATTCCGAAGCAGATTCGACCGGGATCTATGTGAAGAAAGCGGACGAATCCTACCTGGTCGGGCCTGGGCCAGTGAAGGGTTTCTTGGATAGCAACCAGATCGTCGACTTGGCGAAACGGATCGGCGCCGATGCCGTCCATCCCGGGTACGGGTTTCTCTCTGAAAATGCGGAGTTCGCTGAGCTCTGTCAGGCTTCCGGCATTACGTTCATCGGCCCGTCCACCCAGGCCATTACCCTGATGGGCAGCAAGGTTAAGGCGCGCGAGCTCGCCGAATCAGCCGGCGTTCCGATCGTACCCGGTACGGATGGAGCCATTACCAATGTCAAAGAAGCCTTGGCCTTCGCAAAAAGAGCGGGCTACCCGGTCATGATCAAGGCGAGCGCCGGCGGCGGCGGTCGCGGGCTTCGCGTGGTGCGGTCCGACGACGAGCTGCAGGAGAATATGGAAGTCGCTGCGCGCGAGGCCCAAGCCTCCTTCGGCGACGGCAGCGTCTTCATTGAAAAATATATCGAGCGGCCGCATCACATTGAGTTCCAAATCCTGGGAGATCGGCACGGCAATATCATCCATCTCGGTGAACGAGACTGTTCGATCCAGCGACGACACCAGAAACTGATCGAGATCGCCCCGTCGTTGATTCTGACACAGGAGCTCCGGGAAGAGATGGGCAACGCCGCCATCGCCATCGCGCGCGCGGTGAACTACGACAACGCGGGAACCGTTGAGTTTCTGCTCGATCAAGAAGGCAAGTTCTACTTCATCGAGATGAATCCCCGCCTCCAAGTCGAGCATACGGTGACGGAGCAGATTACAGCCATCGATATCGTGCGGAATCAGATTAAGATCGCCGCAGGCCTGCCGCTCAGCATCCAGCAAAAGGACGTGATACTCCAAGGCCATGCGATTCAGTGCCGGATCAATGCGGAAGATCCAAAAAACAATTTCCTGCCCTGCACAGGCACCATCACGGCGTACCTCTCTCCCGGTGGAATCGGCGTCCGCATCGACGGAGCTGTGTACAAGGATTACACCGTGCCGCCCTATTATGACGCCCTGCTGGCCAAGTTGACGGTCCGGGGCCGCACCTGGGAAGAAACCGTCAGCCGGATGAGACGTTCACTCGAAGAATATGTCCTTCGAGGTCTCAAGACGACGATCCCTTTTATGGAAGCGATCATGCAGGAGCCGGACTTTATTGCCGGACGTTTCGACACGTCGTATCTGGAAACCCACCCAGAGTTGTACTCGTACCACGAATTTGTGCAGCCGGAAGATCTGGTTCTGGCACTATCGGCCGCGATCGCCGCCTACGAAGGACTCTAATTCGAACAACCCCTCTGCTTCCCAAAGAGATGCACTAAACATCATGGCGAAAAGACGACCACCAACAAAGAGACCGCAGAAAAAGACCAGATCGCCCGGTCCGACGATCAAGACCTCCAAAAGCGTCGCGTCGCGCCCCAGCGAGTTCACGATCACGCCGGCTGCCGGTAAACCGGTCCTGATCACGGATGTCGCGCTGCGAGACGGCCATCAGTCGTTGTTGGCGACGCGCATGCGTACGGAAGACATGCTGCCCATCGCGCAAAAGCTCGATGCCGTCGGTTATTGGTCGCTGGAAGTCTGGGGTGGCGCGACCTTCGACACCTGTCTGCGCTTCTTAAAAGAAGATCCCTGGGAACGGCTCCGGGCCCTGCGAGCCGCCATGCCCAACACCAAGCTCCAAATGCTGTTGCGGGGGCAAAACCTCGTCGGCTATCGCCATTACGCCGATGACGTGGTGGAGCGGTTTATCGAACGTTCGGCCACGAACGGCATCGACGTCTTCCGGATCTTCGACGCCCTCAACGACGTACGGAATCTCGATCGGGCCGTGAGCGAAGTGAAAGCCTGCGGCAAACATGCTGAAGCCACCATCTGTTACACCGTCAGCCCAGTCCATAGCATCGACCGTTTTGTGGAGCTGGCCAAGAAATTGGAAGATCTGGGGACGGATACGATTTGTATCAAAGACATGGCCGGACTCTTAGCCCCGCTCGACGCCTACCATCTGGTGCGTCGGCTGAAAGCCGCCGTCAAGGTCCCGCTTCATCTCCACTCGCATTACACCTCCGGCATGGCTTCCATGGCCTCGTTGATGGGGATTCTCGGAGGCCTTGACATGCTCGATACCTCCATCTCTCCGCTGGCAGGGGGAACCTCCCACCCAGCGACGGAAACGCTGGTCGCGTCGCTCCAGAATACCCCCTACGACACGGGACTGGAGCTCGCATCCTTCCAGCCGATCACCGAGCACTTCCGAACGGTTCGCCGAAAATACCGACAGTTCGAGAGCGACTTTACCGGCGTGGATGCAGAAATCCTCATGTCGCAAATTCCCGGCGGCATGCTGTCGAACTTGGCTGCCCAGCTGACGGAGCAGAATGCCTTGGACCGCATGAAGGAGGTTCTCGAAGAGGTCCCGCGTGTGCGAAAAGAAATGGGCTATCCCCCGCTCGTCACCCCGACCAGCCAAATCGTCGGAACGCAGGCGACACTCAATGTGCTGACCGGTGAGCGATACAAGGTCATCACCACTGAAACCAAGAACTATTTCTTGGGATTGTATGGCCGTGCCCCCGGACAGGTTGATCTCGATGTGATGGCAAGGGCGACCGGCGATGAAACGCCGATCAAAACCAGGCCGGCCGATCGACTTGAGCCGGAATTGGATGAGGCAAAAAGAGAGCTTCCGGACTCGGCTCAGTCCGTCGAGGATCAGCTGTCATTCGTGCTGTTTCCCAATATCGCGCGAGACTTTTTCGAAGCCCGCGAGAAAGGCGACTTGACCCCTGAGCCGCTCGAATTGGGGGCGGCGAAAGGGCCCGCCACCGCTCACGAACTGCACCTGGCTCCGGTCGAGTTCAATGTGACGGTGCACGGTGAGACCTATCATGTAAAGGTATCGGGCTCTGGTCGAAAGATCGACGGACGGAAGCCCTATTACATCCGTGTGAACGATAAGCTCGAAGAAGTGTCGCTCGAACCCATCCAGGAAGTGCTCGCCGGTGTCCCGGAGTCACAGGAGACTGAATCGGGAGGAAAACCCAAACGTCCCAGGCCTTCGAAACCAGGTGATGTGGCTCCGCCCATGCCGGGTCGAGTGGTGAAAATCCTGGTTGGGGTCGAGGATCGCGTCAAGGCCGGCGATCCTCTGTTAATCATCGAAGCGATGAAAATGGAAAGCCGGGTGCCGGCACCGATTGATGGGAGAGTCGCCACGATCTTGGCTGCCGAGGGTGACAATGTGAAGACGGATGAAACGGTCATTCAGCTGGAGTAATTCCAGCACCGGGTCGATCTTCCGCCCATGCAGACCCGGACAGCTTGCGCTGCTCGCCCCGTGCCTCGTATCGTACCTCATGACCGCATGTGCCCCGCCCTCACAGATCCCGCCTTATTTTGAAACGTTAGAAGGTACCTCAATAGAACGCATTCCGATCAAAACCGTGCTCGTCCATGATCAACGGATTGCGTATCTCGATGTCGGTACAGGCCCGCCGGTCATTTTGATCCACGGTTTTGGCGGATCCATGTGGCAATGGGAACATCAGCAACATGCCTTGTCTCAATATTTCCGTACCCTGACACTCGACCTACCCGGTTCCGGATTGTCCGACAAACCAGACATCGAGTACCTACCGGATCAGATGTTGAACTTCTGTATCGGATTCATGGACGCCCTGCAAATTCCTCAAGCCACACTGGTCGGCAATTCCATGGGCGCTGGGTTGGCCATAGGAATCACATTGAACCATCCGACCCGTGTCGACAAACTCGTGCTCATCGGCGGGTTACCGTCTCATGTCATGGCCAAGCTCACCAGCCGGTCGTTCAGGCAAGCTCTGGAGTCTCGAGCGCCTTCCTGGCTGGTCTCATTCGGCAACTGGCTGTTCGGCGGGCTGGTCACGGAGTCAGTCCTGAAGGAAATTGTCCATAACCACAACCTCCTCACACCGGCCGTTATCGAACGGTCCAACCGTAATCGCCGACGCCCCGGCATCATCAAACCCATCATGGCCGTGAGAAACGCCCTCCCTTCCTGGGAAACCGATTTCGCTCCACACCTCAGCGCCATCACGCACCCAACCATGATCATCTGGGGTGAATACGATCGGGTGTTCCCTATGGCCGTGGGTGAAGAACTTCACCATAGGATTCGTGGATCAACGTTTGTCAGAATTCCCGATGCCGGTCATATGCCCCAATGGGAGCGGCCGGATCTGGTGAACCGATCGTTGATCGCGTATATTCAACCGTTACCCTGACTTGTAGTTTGAGGGGGTCCCCCACTTCATGATCTTCAGAAAGGAGCATACGATGCGGACGAGCTATTCTGGTTTCATCGGCACAGCGCTGTGCCTTTCGCTTGGCTTAGCCGGATGTCAGGCGACGGGAGGATCACCCGGCAGCACCTTCTCTTACAAAAATATGCCGGTGGCAGACGGGAGCATAGTCGCAGGCGAAGGCAACAAGGTCCTGTTCAAGGGCGACCCACTGGTGCTCGCCGGCCGCGGAGTGAAGATCGGCGACATGCTGCGCGACGTGAAGGTGGCGCAGAACGACTTATCCCTTGTGAACATTGCCCAGACCAAGGGCGCAGGGAAAGTCCGCGTCATCAGCGTGGTCCCGTCGCTCGACACCCCCGTGTGCGAACAACAGACGCATCTTCTGAGCGAGCGCAATAAAGGCCTCGACAAGATGGTGGAACTCATCACCATCAGCGTCGACACACCCTTTGCCCAGAAACGGTTTGCAGAAGAAGCCAAAATCTCCAACGTCACCTTCCTATCCGACTATCGGGGAGCTGAGTTCGGCAAGACGTATGGCCTCTTTTTGGAAGGCCCGCATATCTTGACGAGAGCAGTCATGGTCATCGATAAGATGAACACCATTCGTTATCTTCAACTCACCCCGGAACTCACCCAACTACCGGACATGGAAGAAGCTTTCCGGTTCGCCCGTCGATTGGTGACGGAGAGCTAAGGTGAAATAGGTTACGGTTGAGCCTGGACCAGGAGCTTTTATTTTTCCCTGAACCTCAACCTTAGCCCCGGTTCCTCGGAGTACTCATGGCACACTACGACCTCCTCGTCATCGGTACAGGCCCAGCCGGCCAAAAGGCCGCGGTGCAGGCGGCCAAGCTCGGCAAGAAGGTCGGCTTGATCGAGCGAAAGGAAGTCGTCGGAGGTGTCTGCATCAACACCGGCACGATTCCGAGTAAAGCCCTACGAGAAGCCGTGCTCTATTTTTCAGGAATTCCACAGCGCAGCATCTATGGCACCCCCTACCGACTCAAGCAAACGGTGACAATCGAGGAACTCGCCCGCCACGCCAACTACGTCATCACGAACGAGATCAAGATTGTCCACGATCAGATGGCTCGGAATCGCGTCGATATCATTCTCGGAGCAGCCAGTTTTCTCGATCCGCACCGTCTCCGCATCCAACAGCGGAGCGGCCAGAGCGAACATACGGCAGATTTCATTGTCATCGCCGTCGGCACAGAACCAAGCCGCCCGCCGGAGATCCCGTTCGACGACTCCTCCATCATCGATACGGACGGGCTCCTGACCCTCAAACGCCTCCCCTCCTCCATCGTGATCGTCGGAGGTGGGGTCATCGGCACAGAGTACGCCTCCATGCTCGCCGCGCTGGGAATTCCCACCACCCTCATCGACAAACGTCCTCGTCTGTTAGAGTTTGCCGATGCCGAGATCATCGACAGGCTCCAGCGACAGATGAAAGAACTCGGCGTCACCCTGTATCACGACGAAGAAGTCCTCGCGATCAAGAAGGAGCCTGACAATTCCATCCATGTCCGTTTGCGCCACGCCAAGCCGCTCCAAGCATCCACGCTCATGTATGCGATCGGCCGGGTCGGCGCGACGAAGGGTCTCAACCTGGAAGCGGCGGGATTGAAACCTGAGAATCGGGGTCGCCTGAGCGTGAACGAACACTTCCAGACCGCGGTTCCGCATATTTATGCGGCCGGTGACGTCATCGGCTTTCCGGCCCTTGCCTCGACCTCGATGCAGCAAGGCCGACATGCCTCCTGCAATGCCTTCGGCCATCCGAATCACACCGACAATTCCTTATTGCCCTACGGCATTTACTCCATTCCGCAGATCTCCATGGTGGGACGGAATGAGGAGGAACTCACTCAGGCTGGGATGCCCTATGCGGTGGGCATCGCCCGCTACAAAGAAATCGCCCGTGGGCTGCTGATGGGCGACGAAACCGGCATGCTCAAGCTTCTGTTTCACCGGCAGACGCTTGAAGTGCTCGGCGTCCATATCATCGGAGAAGGCGCTACGGAGTTGATCCACATTGGTCAGACTGTCATGGCTTTTCGTGGTCGAATCCACTATTTCATCGACACGGTCTTCAATTACCCGACTCTGGCAGAATGTTACAAGGTCGCCGCCCTCGACGGCATGAATCGTTTACCGCGACCATGGCTTCCTTACCGGTAAATGTCATGGCACGCCGCTCGTGGTGTATATTTCACAGAGCAGAAGTCTGCGAAAGACGCTGCACCCGAACCCTAAACCGAAAGAGTATCCATGTCGTTCTCACACCACCTCAGACGGCTCGCCGCATCGATCTGGGATGCGCAACTGAGCCATCCTTTCGTTGTCGCGCTCGGTAACGGGACACTATCTGAACACAAATTCAAATATTACATTCTGCAGGACGCGAGATTTCTCGGTGATCTCGCTCGTGTCTTTGGCGCCGGTGCGACCAAAGCCCCTGACTCGGACAGTGCGCTCCGCTTCACCAAGCTTGCGGAAGAAACCATCACAGTTGAGCGTAGCCTGCATGAGAATTATGGGAAGCGCTGGAAGATGACGGCGAAGCAGATGTCATCCGTGCCGATGGCTCCGACGAACTATGCCTACACCAGACACATGCTGGCCGTGGCCTCCTGGGGTACCGCAGCAGAGATCACCGTCGTCGCCCTCCCCTGTGCCTGGATCTACTGTGTGGTCGGACAGCATCTCTTGAAGAACGGGTTGCCGCCCAATAATCATCCCTACCGCGATTGGCTCATGCTCTACGCGTCTCCGGAGTTTGCCGAAGTCCAGCTATGGATGCGGAAGAAGGTGGACCAGTGGGCCAAGACCGCCAGCACGGAAGAACTCCGGCGGATGGAAGAATCCTTCATCATCAGCTCGCGATACGAGTGGATGTTCTGGAACATGGCGTGGAACGAGGAAAAGTGGCCGGTGTGAGAAGCAAACTCAGTGGGTGAAAACCCCTCATGCAGCTTACTTCCTTTCACAGCCTACTCAGCTAGACATTAAACGGAAAGAACCATCTCAATGCTTAACACTATTGGACTTGTGTTGGACATTGTTGGTGCATGGTTGTTGCTCTGGGGAGAAATGCGCAGTGCTGCAGCTTTTCTGAAATATCAAGGAACAGGTGAAGGAAAACACTGTTTCGATAATGTACTCACCAAACTCCCCTGGCACAAGAGGTGGCCACTAAAGTTCGGGAAGACTTTGGGTTCACGAGACGTAATGGCTATGAGCCAAGATTCTACATTCAACACGTTCCCAACAAAATTCTGGGCCATCTTGCTGTTGACCGTAGGCTTTCTTCGGCAGGCATTGGGCAGTTTCTCTTGCCAAAGTCATTAGCCTGATGATGGGACTGCGGTAACAAAGCAGAAGTTATTTGTGAACATAGAAGCTCGGAGATATTGCTTGTGCTCTTAGGACTTGTCTACTGGAAGCCTATTGGGGCAGGGCGGCGCTGGAGCTAAAGGTTGACGGCTCATGAGGGAGATTAAGAGCGGCGTGATGAGCCGTGAGTGGATTGATCTTTTCGTACTCCTGAATGAGCCAGTAGACGATTCGATAAGAGCATAGAGTATTCGTTATAACTTTTGTCTCGCCTTCGCCAATGCCAGCGCCATGGCACCGACCGGCTGGGGCGCTCGTGCCGCCGCCTGACCGGATGCCGACGGCCCACGCCCGCGTGAGTCGTGTGCTGGCATATTTCCGGGCTGTGTCTGAACAGATGGGCGGCTGGCCGCGTCCTCAAGCCGCATGGTTAACGCAATACGCTGACGCTTCAGATCGACATCGATCACCTTTACCTTGACGACCTGCCCGGGCTTGACCACCTCGTGTGGATCTTTGATAAATTTATTAGCTAGTGCGGACACGTGTACGAGCCCGTCCTGATGCACCCCGATATCGACAAAGGCACCGAACGCCGCCACATTCGTCACCACTCCCTCCAACACCATGCCAGGTTGCAGATCGATCAGGGACTCAACCCCTTCACGGAAGGTCGCCGTCTTGAATTCAGGACGAGGGTCGCGCCCTGGTTTCTCCAGCTCAGAGAGGATATCCCGTACCGTCGGCACCCCGAACTTCTCATCGGTAAAGTCGGCTGGGGACAACTCTTTCAAGACCGCGGGCTGACGCATCACCTCGGCAATCCCAGCTCCGAGTCGTGTCAGAATGCGTTCGACCACGGGATACGCCTCTGGGTGAACGGCTGACCGGTCCAAGGGATTATCGCCATCGGGAATGCGCAGGAAGCCTGCCGCCTGTTCGAATGTTTTTTCACCAAGACGCGGAACCTTGCGGATCGCAGTGCGGTTTGGGAATGGCCCATTCGCATTTCGATAATCCACAATATTCCTGGCCAGTGCCTTGCTGAGGCCCGAGACCCGTTCCAACAAGGGCACCGACGCCGTGTTGACGTTCACGCCGACCGCGTTGACGCAATCTTCGACCGTGGCATCGAGTGACCTCGCTAAAGCCCGCTGATCGACATCATGCTGATATTGTCCAACTCCGATCGCCTTCGGCTCGATCTTCACCAGTTCGGCCAGCGGATCCTGTACCCGTCGGGCAATGGACACCGCACCGCGTAAACTGACATCCAATTCCGGAAACTCTGCTGCGGCAAAGGCCGAAGCCGAATAGACCGACGCCCCTGCCTCACTCACCACTAGTTTCGCCACCTTCTGTTCAGGTCTTTGCGCTGCGACCGCTTTGATCACCTCACCAGCCAACTTATCCGTCTCCCGACTGGCCGTCCCATTCCCAATCGATATCAATTCCACACCATGTTGCAGAATAAGACGCACAAGCGTCTCCAGCGACCCTTGCCAATCATTACGAGGCTGATGGGGATAGATCGTCTCGGTTGCCAATAATTTTCCCGTCGCATCAACCACCGCCACTTTACAACCGGTGCGAATGCCGGGATCCAAGCCGAGGATGACCTTCGGACCGGCCGGCGACGCCAACAACAACTCATGGAGATTCCGCGCGAAAATCTTGATCGCCTGGGCTTCGGCTGCTTCGCGCAATTGCACCAGCAGCTCAGTGCTGAGTTGCAGATGGATTTTGACACGCCAAGTCCATTCGCAGACACCGGCCAGCCATTTGTCCGCAGGTCGCCCGCGATCCTCAATGCCCGCGTGAGCCGCGATCGTTGACACGCAGGGGTGAGGGACGACCGCCTCAAGCGCTTCTCCCAAGCCTAACTCCAACTTTAACACCCCGAGCGTACGACCTCGGAACAACGCGAGGGCCCGATGCGACGGAATGGTCTTGATCGACTCCGCATAGGCATAGTAATCACGGAACTTCTCCTCTTCCGCCGTTTCCTTATCTTTCATCACCGTCGAAGTTAGGATGCCCTGGTCCCACAGCCGCGTCCGCAACACAGCCAATAAGTCAGCCGTTTCAGCAAACCGCTCCATCAGAATGTCCCGTGCTCCTTCCAGCGCAGTCTTGACATCGGGCACATTGATCGCCTCCACCCCTTCGGCAGCCGGCACGACGCGAATATACTTGAGCGCTTCTTGCTCGGGATGCAGTCTCGGATCCGCCAAGAGGCTATCAGCCAACGGCTCCAGCCCTGCTTCACGGGCGATCTGCGCGCGTGTGCGTCGCTTCGGTTTGAAGGGCAGATACAGATCTTCAACGGATTGCTTGGTGGTCGCGGCCTGGATACTCGCACGCAATGCATCCGTGAGCTTCCCCTGTTCCTCAATCGAGGCTAACACAGTGGCACGCCGCTCCTCCAATTCACGTAGATAGAACATCCGCTCTTCCAGCGTACGCAATTGCGTATCGTCCAGGTTTCCGGTTGCCTCCTTACGATAGCGTGCGATGAAGGGCACCGTTGCCCCGCCGTCGAGTAGCGCCACGGCTGCTGCAACCTGAGAGGCTCCGACGCCGAGTTCCTTGGCGATGATGGGAACAATCTTGAGCTGCGCCACGTCCGAGGAAATCTGAATCGTTTCGGTTGTCATCGGTATCAGTCGCCTATATTTCCGAACGCGTCATCGGTTCGCGCTCTCTGAGAGTTAGAAGAAGAGGACGCCACTAGTGATTATTATAAGGACTCTGTGAACTCAGGAAGACATGACGGGAAATCGGTACACGGGTTCACAGGCTGCTAAAAACTGTTGTGATGTTTGAAAGTTCTCGACATCTTGGAGGTTATAGACCGAGCACAAATAACACACGGGATGTTCACAAAGGCCTTGGTTCTCACCCGCCCACCCCGGTGCGCCAAGACGCACCCTTCCACGGACAAGGCCGCAGCAAGTGAAGAGGGGAGGAGGTACATACCAAGCTTTGCTTGAGCCGCTCGCTTCGATCACATGCGAGCGGATAGTCACCCTGCCTTCGCCTTCCGTACGTTGAAGCCTTGAGCGATGCGAGAACGACGCTGGAGGACTTTTTCAACATCCTGTTAATGAGCAAGCGTTCCAAAAGCAGCAAACAATCGCCCCGCAAGGTAATAGGTACCCCGGGTGTCGCCAAAGTGCTTGCGTCGGAGGAAATCGTTGAGGACTCGCCCATCCTGGGCTTTGTGTGTGTCCGGGTGCTGGAGATTCAGGCGATACCGTTCAATCCCTCCCGAGACCGAACTGACGAACACCACGGTCCCATCGAGGTCCACCTTCTCGACGACACCGACGTGCGTGAGCGGGTCGTTCGGTAGCCCGTCCCTGTTAAAATCCCAGGTATTATGGAAAAAGACCAGATCACCCGGATTGACGGTTGGACCATAGTGAATCCGCCCATGTTGGACCACATGGGTGAAGATACGTCCGACACCATTCCCCCCATCCAACTCGCCCAACCCATCGTACAAGTCGACACGCTGCGTGGCGTACACACCGCGAACAAAGCCTGAACAATCCGGGGAATAGCTCCGGCCACCGACCTGAATGCGGGACTGTCCGACAAAACGCACGGCTGTCCTTGCCAGCGCCGTCTGCCGCGGGACTGCCTTTGCCATGGCACAACAATGTGCACCACGTGTACCCATGGTGGGAATCACGCTCCTCTCATCGTGTAGCGGCTGACGTCCAGTCGTCGCACACCCACCGAGCGCGCCTGCAACCAGCAACGCCAGAAGACCGATCGTGAAGAAGTGCCTGGGATCGGCGGAACTCATGATGCTTTAGTATACAGAACAGCTGCTGTAAGACAACACCTGCTTGCCGTCCAGCTATCCTCCCGCACTCCCCACTGGCCCGCCTGGTTCGGTCATACGCCAGGGATCGAGGAGTTGCACAAGGCGTTTGTCCGGCAAGACCTTTTGGTCTCTTGCTACCTGCCTGACGGTCTTGCCCGACTTGTAGGCGTCCTTCGCTAGTTTTGCCGCGGCTTCGTAGCCGATCTCCGGCGCCAAGGCGGTACACATCGCCAGACTTTCTTCGATGAGGCTCTTGCATCGCTCCTCGTTCGCCTTGATCCCTTCAATACACTTGGCCGAGAAGTTGTTGGAGGCTGTGGCCAGAAGCTCAATGGACTGAAGAAGATTGTAGGCCATGACCGGCATCATGACGATGAGCTCAAAATTCGCCGCCTGTCCGCCGACCGTTACCGTGACATCGTTCCCGATCACCTGCGCACAGACCATCGTGACGGACTCGGCGATCACCGGATTGACCTTGCCCGGCATGATCGACGAACCAGGCTGCGTCTCGGGCAAATTGATTTCGCCAAGCCCGCACCGTGGCCCTGAACCGAGCCAGCGAATATCGTTGGCGATCTTCATGAGACTCGCGGCCAGGGTCCGTAGATGCCCGCTGGCTTCAACCAGTGCATCCTGTGCCGACTGCGCCTCAAAGTGATTCTTGGCTTCTTTAAATGAGCAGCCGGTCTCTTTGGAGATGATCGCCATGACCTTGGCGGAAAATTTTGGATGGCAGTTCAAGCCCGTCCCCACGGCAGTCCCACCCAACGCGACTTCGCTCAAGGCTTCCTGCGCTTGTTTGACTCGCTGAATACCGAGTTCGATCTGACGGGCGTAGCCGCCGAATTCCTGGCCGAGGCGAACCGGCGTGGCGTCCTGCAAATGTGTGCGCCCGATCTTCACGATCGTATCGAACTCCCTCGATTTGCCCTTTAATGCCTTGTGCAATCGAGACAACGCCGGCAACAGTTGCTGCTGCATCATCTCCGACGCCGCGATGTGAATGGCGGTCGGAATCACATCATTGCTCGACTGACCGAGATTCACATGGTCGTTCGGATGCACCAGCTTGCTGCCGCGCGCGCCACCGAGCAGTTCGGTCGCGCGGTTCGAGATGACCTCGTTCGTATTCATGTTGGTGGACGTACCAGACCCGGTCTGGAAAATATCTACCGGAAACTCGGCGTCCAGCTTGCCATCGACTACTTCAGCTGCGGCCTGCTTGATCGCTTCAGCCGGTTTTTTCTCCAATAAACCAAGGGAATGATTCACGGTAGCAGCTGCCCGCTTGATCATCCCCATAGCCCGAATAACGGCCCGTGGCATACGTAGCGAGCTGATCGGGAAATTCTCAATGGCGCGGGCTGTCTGCACTCCATAATAGGCCTCGGCGGGAACGGCCAGTTCGCCCATGGTGTCTCGTTCAATTCGTGTCGGCACTGATGACTTATTGTGGTTCGGTTTCATGCTCGGTGCTCCATGCGTGAGAGGTTCTCATGAGTCACGGGCGCCATGATAAACTCAGGTCCCTCACTTTCACAAGAGCAGGACACGATGACTCCTCGGCCCTCGCAGTTGCGGCGTACGAAATCCACAACCACAATCTGTGTACCTCTGTAATATTGGCCTTCGTTTACGTCGACGCAAGCACCGCAGCTTCCTCTCGCAAACTGGTCCAGCATATGCCGCTATGATTCCCTTTGCATTCGATACGAATTGCTAGAAGTGATTACCTGGCAGGCAATTTTTCGGCCGGCAGCTGAATCGATCCGACATCCGTTACGCCGAAGCGGGCTTCCGACTGCTCGATCGCCGCATCCAACAGCAAGAGCCGCTGGGTCGAGAAAGCTTGAAAATGACGCTGCTATTGAGTTTCGCAAAAACTTCTGAGATCTCACGTTGCCGGGGATTGTTCATGCAGAATACCGACACGAATCCTTGGCGCGAGTTCGGCATGTTACAGACGTTCGCATAAGCATTGGGAATGCCAGTATCAACGAACTTCACCGTGTGGCGATTGTCACTTTCGACAGTCCAACCTTGGGGTGGGTTTCATGGTGTCCAGGCGGAGCGCCGTCTAGCCAGGGCCGGATCGTGGAGCTGCGTGCCTGTCACTCCTTCGGCAGATTGAAGGTTCCTCGCTTAAAGAACATCGCCAGCCGCGTGGCCCCGAACGAACTCAGAATAATGCGGTTCGTGAGTTGGACCTAACTGTCTGGTTGTCTCCAATTCCCACATTGATTCAACCCAACATTGAGGAGAATCTCCTCTTTCGTACTTTCCACATGACTGATAGTGATGGTATCGGACCGGATTCGGCTCTGGCCAGTCGGCGCCTGTGCCTGTTGTGCCGACTGGTTGCCGTTCCTGGATACTTTGCTCACACCTTGTTTCCTGCTGCTACATTGACGCCGCCGTCATCGTCGCCGTGACGACGTGGGAAAGGTTCAGCCCGTCGCTGGACTCGACAAGGACTTCGCGTCCATCAGAAAAAGATCTCCCGTCACCAGGAGGAACCCTAGTGACGGGAGGAATCTAGCCCCTGACGGACGTGACACCGAGTCACTCAGTGACGACGTCCCGTTCACTGCTACTTCTTGCTGCGCCGCCAGCCGGTGAGGGCCAACGTCCCGACCAGCATC
>JARFPM010000069.1 GCA_030444405.1 Nitrospira sp. | reverse complement strand
GCGAACGGCGGCGGGACTGTCTCAGCCTACACGATCACCGCGGGGAGCGGGGTCTTAACGCCGGTGGCCGGCTCGCCGTTTGCGGCTGGGACCACCCCCAGTGCCGTGACGGTTTCGCCGAACGGACAATTCCTCTATGTAGCGAACGGCGGCGGGACTGTCTCAGCCTACACGATCACTGCGGGGAGCGGGGTCTTAACGCCGGTGGCCGGCTCGCCCTTTGCGGCTGGGACCACCCCCAGTGCCGTGACGGTTTCACCGAACGGACAATACCTCTATGTGGCGAACGGCGGCGGGACTGTCTCAGCCTACACGATCACTGCGGGGAGCGGGGTCTTAACGCCGGTGGCCGGCTCGCCGTTCATCGCTGGTGTGAATCCGGCTGGTCTAACCATCGAGCCAAATGGGAAGTTTCTTTATGTGGCGAACGGTGCCGGCAACGTTTCGGCCTATGCGATCGCGGACGGAACTGGGGCATTGACACCTTTGAACGGACCCTTAGGTAATCCCTTCCCGGCAGGTACTACTCCTTCAGGAATCGCAACACCGGGACGTCCATAAGTCTTCTTCTATTCGTGGATTGGGAGCCTGCGGCTCAGTCAATGCGCCGCTGGCTTCTTGTGCACGAAGACGCAGCCGGGAGATGGCGGTAGTCAAGCCGACATCCCGTAACGCTCGCCAAATCTCTGGCTTCCCCTTCATATCGATCCTGTATTGATCACATATCACGACGGTACCCTGTCTCAACCGCGCCGTTGTCAGCGTATCGTGGGAATGGTATAAACCGAGTGATGCCGCCGAGGAGGTCCCAAGGTTTCGATCATGAATAAAGTACTGCTGGCATGGCTTTTACCATTGGTCCTACTTCCGGCTGGCTGTGGGGATGGAGGTGGAGACGGTGGGGGGTTGAGTGGAGTTGGAGGGCCGTTAGGAGGGGTTGGAACAACATCGATCCTCTACGTCACGAATAGCGGCTCCGATAACGTATCGGGGTATAGCATCAATGCGACCAGCGGAACTCTCACGGCAATTCCCGGCTCTCCGTTCTCGAATGTCTCGGCTCCTTCCGCCATGGCAGTGTCCTCGAATGGATTTTTTGCCTATGTGACGAATAGAAGAACGAACAATGTGACAGCATTCAGAGTTTCTACTGAAGGCGCGCTCTTATTGGTCCCGTCGACTTCGACCAATCCCAACCCAGCCGCGGTCGATGCAGCCCCGGCAGCATTGGCCATTTCTCCAGACACAAAACATCTGTATGTGGCGAATAATGGCAATGATACTGTGACCGCGTTCAATATTGAAATTGCCGGCGCCTTGACGATGATATCCCCAACTGCCGGCAACACGAATCCTCTGGCAGTCAACGGAGCGGATCCCGCATCCATTGCGATCCCTCAAAGCGGGAAATTTCTCTATGTGGCCAACAGCGGCTCCAACGATGTCACGGCGTTCTCGATCGGAGCAACCGGGCTTCTGAGTCGGACCGCTCCATCCGGGGCCAACACCAATCCTATCTTGACCGGTGGGACGGTCCCCAAAGGCATGGTCATCTCGCCCAACGGATCATTTCTCTATGTGGCCAACAGCGGCTCTCATAACCTGACGGTCTTTCAGATCGGATCAAACGGCCTCTTAACCTTGGTGCCGCCTGCTGGGTCCAATCCTGTCTCCACAGGCGGTACGACTCCCAACGCCCTCATGATCTCTCTGGATGGCCGATTCCTTTATGCTGCCAATGGTGGAGGCAATGTATCGGCGTTCACCATCGGGAGCGATGGACTGTTGACGCTCGTGCCGAGCTCGGCGGGCAACCTCAATCCCGTCTCAGCGGGGACAAATCCCGTCGCCTTGACGATGTCACCGGATGGGCGGTTCCTGTACGTGGCGAACCAGGGAGGTCGTGTATCGGCTTATACCATCAACACGGAAACAGGGGCGCTGACCCCGTTGACGGCTCTGGTGGGCAATCCCTTTTTAGCGGGAACTACACCATCGGCGATTGCGACGCCCGGTCGTCCATAGGGTTAGGTGTCGAAACCGCTCCCAATAGCGACACCTTTTTTCAGCTGGCTAGGCGATTTCGTAAACGCTCGGCTGTCATCGATGCGTCTTCCGATAGGCGATCCCCCAGTAATTGCTGCAACTGATTCGCTGGGACTCGTTTGCTGAACAGGTAGCCCTGGTAGGCGGTACAGCCTTGCATGCGAAGAAATGCCAGCTCGTCTCGAGTCTCCACTCCTTCGGCCACGATGTGAAGCTTAAGTGCGCGACCCATTCCGATGATATGAGAAGGCACGCAATGGAATGTGGGCTTGCGCGTTAAGGAACCTCAGGGCGTTTGGCGGATCGATGAGGAAAGTCAGCTATTGAGTCAATAAATCAGGGCCTCACGTGATTCTGCAACCACGTCAGCAGTTCACGCGTGACCTGTTCCGGCTCGTCTTCATGCACAAAATGTCCAGCATCCGCCATTGGTATGACCGTCAGCTCGTCGACGAAATCGCGTAACCCGTTGAGATTCTCGCCGACGAGTGCGTGATCCTGCAGCCCCCAGAGTACGAGCGTCGGAACACTGATTCTGGGATAACCCAGTCGACGCTGACGAAGAGCACCATCTCCCCGCAGGGCCGCGCGGTAGTAGTTCACCATGGCGGTGAGGGCTCCTGTCTCGCAGGCCTGCTGTCGGTACAACCGCACCAGTGATTCAGGCATATGCCTGGCCATACGTTTGAAAATGAGGCCGATCATCGCGCCATGACCGGCCGACAATGCCGCTTCCGGAAGCCGGGGAATTTGGAAAAAGCTCATGTACCAGGAACGGTGCAACTGACGCCAGTGCCGCACTTCACGCTCAAAGCATGCCGGGTGGGGAGCGTTCACGCTCACTAGGGCTTCTACACGAATCGGGTGCCGCATCGCGTAGTACCAGGCGATGATTCCACCCCAATCATGCCCGATCAGGATGGCGCGTTGAACCTGAGCGGCAGCGAGGAGTCCTGTGACATCGTCCATCAAGGATTCAATTCGGTAGGCCTCAATGCCGGCTGGGCGTGACGTTCCACCATATCCACGAAGATCAGGGGCCCACACCCGATACCCAGCCTGCGCCAAGAGCTCGATCTGATATCGCCATGAAACAGCCGATTCCGGAAACCCATGCAGGCAGAGCACCAGCTTCTCGCCCGACCCAGCCATGGCCACGCGAAAGGATAGTTGATTAGCCGTTACTTGATGAAATGACAGGGGCTGTGGAGAGGGACCATCGCGAGCCATATCAGTCTGTAGGCCTCCTCAGGAAGGTATGTCTACGACGGCAGGAGCACGAATTCCTGAATCGGTAGAAATTTAGAAATTGCTGGTCAGATCTTGAACGCCTCGCTATGATCGCCAACATGCAACGACCAAATTGGGTGTATTGGAAAGATCAGGGCAAGTGGCGCGCCTATCCGGAGGGCTCTCCCGATCGCGAAATTCAAGCGGCGTCCTTGGATGAGCTGCAGCTCAAGGTCGATCAGTTGAGCCGTGATACTTCCAAAAGCGATCGAGAGATTCAGCGCATAGGACAACCTAAGGCAGGAATTCCTGACTTGGATACCCCAAAGTATGTTCTTTCACAGGATCAAGGCAAGTGGCGCGGCTATCTGGAGGGCTATCCTGATTCCCCTGTGCAAGGGGAGTCCTTCGACGAAGTTCAGTTCAAGCTTTACCAGCTCTGCCGCGGTCGCACTAACGGAAAGCTTCCCCACCTCAAAAAGATCGCCTGATCAAGAGTGCGCTGAGGTCTCACAATCTTAATTCCAACTTGCCTCCCATCACATCGAGTGCTGCCTGTAGGGTATGTGATCGAAACAATCCGCTACATAACTCGGAGCTGTATTCGATAACTTCCGGAAAAAGTCTCACCGGGAACAAGCCGCTTCAGCCCCCAGTCCGGATGATTGAACGCATCACTCGCGCAGGTCATCGGTTCGATGGCAAGTGCAGCTCGTGGCGCGTCTGCAATGGCATCTCCGGTATAGACGACCACTGCGGAAAACGTGTGATCCATCGTTATATCGATTACATGACCGCTTGCAGCATGACGTAGGGATGTCATGGCCATTCCCTGTGCGTCGCGTTCGAGCTGTACATAACAATGGTTGAAGCGTTGACGACCGATCTCTCGAAATCGTCGGTAGTCCCACGGCGTGCCGGCCACGCTCAGAATCCTACCTGTTGGAACAAGCCGCTCGTTGAATTCCAAATAGGCGGTCCCCGGGATCTGCACCTCAGCCTCGTCGATCACAGATGTGCCAACGGTGAAGTAGGGATGAAATCCGACTCCGACCGGCGCTGCCTGTCGCCCTACGTTCTTCACGGTGAATGTGCAGGTGAGTCCAGAGGCACCGAGGTCATACATCACCGAGATGGCCAATGAAAAGGGATAGCCTCGTCTAGCGTACGTATCAGCGTCGAGACGAATCTCAAATGTCACCTTGCTTGAGTGGGCTTCCTGCACGTGCCATGGCAGATTGCGAACGAATCCATGAATGGCATTCGGACCTTCCTTGTCGTTGCATTCGAGCTGCAGTGACTGCCCATCGAACGAATAGCGCCCATCGCCGATGCGGCCGGGAAATGGGATGAGCACATCGCCCTGTCCGCCTCGTTTTCCGCTGCCACCTGAATAGCCCCACAGAATATCGATTTCTTGTCCGCTTTCGTCGATGAAGAAGTACCGTCGTAACGAGGCTCCCCATGGAGAAACAATCGCACGCTGGTTTTCAAAAAATAGGGAGAGTTCAGTATCTGGTGTGACAGGCTTCATGGTCGTGCAGTATAGCACTGCAGCAATGGATGGCGAAGGCGTCTGTCTGAGCAGAGCGTGGAGTAACCGAATCCCATCGTACTATGTCACTTGAGGGTACTGTACCGACAGATCTCCGGCTCACCGGCCAGAAGTCCCACCAACTGTTGCAGCGCAACGGAGACGTGCGGGGTTACGAAATGTGCCTGTTCCGCCCCGCGCTCGCCCATTTCTCGACGAATACAAAGTCGGCTGGATCGGAACTGTTCTGGAGCAGCTCGTAACTGACACATCCCAATTCCCGGCGTGTCGGTTCAACCAGCGCGGCTAAAATTTCCCGAACCTGTGCGATGTGCTCAGTCTTAGCTCTGACACGTGCAATCACTCGGAGGGAGGTGTCTCCTGGCATGTTCTTCTCCATAGGCAGTATCCCCACATGCGAACGATTACTTCACGAAGGGATTTCCTGCCTTCTGCCAGTCGTCGAGGCTCATGACGACGGCCGTCGTCTGCGTAAAGCCAAGATCTTGAAGAGACTGTGCAGCTAACGAAGCACGGTTTCCGCTTTGACATTGGAGAATGAGTGGTCGGTCCATCTCGGTGTTGGCGGGAAAGCCGAGGTGACTCCAGATTTTAAATTCGAGCACGCCACGGGGAACATTGATCGCTCCTGGTACATGCCCTGCGGCGTACTCATGGGGCTCCCGTACATCCACGATTAAGGCAGTACCTGGATTCTCAACGAGCTTCCGATACTCTTCCATGCCGATCGTCTTCACCTGCTTCTGCGCTGCTTCAACTTTCTGTTTCACGACAGGAGGAAAACTCTGTGCGAAGACAGGTGAAAAAAGGCCCAGTGTCGCGCCCATGATGAAAGTCAGCGGTAATGAGATTGCGGTGCTCATGTCTTCTCCTCCTAAAAATCCTCGGATGGCCGACAATGACAGGGGTAGAGTGTAGCTCGCTCCTATCGCCGACTCAAGAGAGGAGTATGCAACGGGAGAGGGGCAGGGTTTATCCTGTTGCCAAGCCAAGCCAAAAATCGATCTTTGTCGCCCACTTGGGATGGTCGATGAGCGTATTGCGGTTTCCTTGTCGCTCGAAGATCGCCTGGTTGCGATGTCGTTCGTAGTCATCAACAGGGAATTACTTTGTCGAAGAGTCGTACGCACCCGACTGTGCGACTTGCGGCGAGGCCGCGATCCATGTAGGCGATGCCCAACAAATCGTTTCGACCTACGATCCGCTCCAAGAGCAGTTCATTGATCTCCATCTCTACAGGGCGCAGGGCTCCTGGCTCGATCTCCAGTGCTTCGGCCATCACCCTATACACCTTCTCCTGTTCCGTCTCGCCGGGGGCCTTTGCCAGCTCGGCGCTGTCTGCAATCCGTCGTTTCGCTTCGTTCCAGAGACCGGTTTGCGTGCCGGCCACCCGCTCCGCCACTCGTCGATCAATTCCCAAGCGCTTCAATCGCGCTTGTACCCGCTCCGGCGAGTCCGCCTGCAGAAGATTCCCCGCACGAATGAGCCGGACACCTTCCTCACGCGTGCGCTGCCGTTCTGCAAATCGCCGTTCAGTCTCGCTCAGTAAGGTTGTGTCAATCAGCATCGTTCCTCCTTCGGCTCAAGACATGTGCGGTGCAGTCATTGGACGCTATCGACAGCCTGCGCGTTGACCAGCCAGGTCTATCTAAGTACTTTTGTGATGGCGGAATCAAGGCTTCATGGTGTCCGATGAACGAGCAATTCGACACTTCTCAGCTTTTTCTCCGATCATCGCCGCTGGGGCTCAAACATCTATTCTCTACTATTTGTGGACGTGATGGTTGAGCCTGAAGACAGGTGACATTCCGCTATGCCCGCGGTATGCTCGGCGGCCGTTAGAGAAGGGACATCAAGCCTTGAAGTGGGCAAACGGTGACGAGGAGGCCTCATGGCGATTTTGATTGAGCATTCAACGAGGGTGCAGGCTGCCGGAAACAAACCGAAGCTGATCGACGAGTTTATCGGCCGAGTGAATTCCGATTCGTCTGCGGTGAGCATCGCCCGCATGCAGAGTCCAACCGGATGGCAGGAGCCGGGGCAGACGCCCGAGTTCGACGAATATACCGTGGTCTTGCGTGGGATGCTGCGAGTGGAAACGAGACAGGAGGTGCTGGACGTGCAGGCCGGACAGGCCGTGATGACTGCGCGTGGCGAGTGGGTGCGGTATAGCACGCCTGGGCCGGACGGAGCCGAGTATCTCGCCGTCTGCATTCCCGCCTTTTCACTCGAGACGGTCCACCGCGACAGTGCCTAAAGGGTAGACGGGGAGTCCTCACAAGGCAGAGGCCGTCACTTCTCCCGGTCCATTTCTTTCATCGAGAGCGGGAAGGTACCACACCATACCTCCCTCTGGATGTCACACCGCCATCGTTCGTGGCATTGGGCGCCGCGTAGGCATCAGAAACGATGCACTCGACGCTAAAGAGTGCGCTGTTTAGCCGTCTCGTATGCCGCCTCTGATCACTTGCCGGAGGATGTGTGCGCTTCACAGTCGTGATCGCAGCGTAGATCGACACCGTTGGTCCCACAATAACCCCGCCTACATACAACCAGACCCTATTCATGGCGTCCTCCCATGGTGAAGGTAGTCCCGGTCGTTGGGCCTATGTTGGTTGAGGATCCTTGTGCGGCTTTCTCGATGCGGGCAGTGTAGCAACGAGAATAGGGCTCAGAGCAGATGTCGCACTGGAGTGCGGCTTTAGCTGCCGGCTGTCTGCCGAGTTGCGGATCCGGTACTGCCAGATCGTGTGGCGGTGCGGAACCGAGCCGGCGGCAGACTGAACTGGCGTTTGAACGCACGGTTGAAGGAGGGCTCGGATTCATAGCCCACGTCTCCGGCCACCTCTGCCACGCTCTTCGATGTCGTGGAGAGCAGTTGCGCTGCCAGTTGCAGTCTCCAACGCGTGAGATACCCAATGGGCGTGTCGGACAGATAGTACCGAAACCGTTCGGCGAGCACGGAGCGGGATAAGCCAACCTCGTTTGCGAGTGTAGCAAGAGTCCAAGGGTGAGCCGGCTGTCGATGCAGGAGCGCCAGCGCCTTTCCAACGTCCGGATCGCGCACCCCGGCGAGCCAGCCCGTCTGCGTCTGCGGTAATTGTGCGATGTAGCGACGTAACGTCTCCACGAACAACACTTCGGATAATTTCGCGATGACCGCGGCGCCGCCTGGACCGGAGGCCTCCGCGTGATCGACGGAATAGCGGAAGGTACTTTCAAGCCACTGTCCAGACGGGTTGTCCCGAATATGGACCTTGATGATCGGCGGAAGCCCGGCCAGGAAGACCTGACCTAGTTGCGGGTCGCAGGTCAGGTACCCGCAGACCAGCTTCGTGATCTCTCCTCCACCGCCCAATTGGGACAGGATACGGCCTTCAGCGAAGACCTGCTTCAGGTGCGGTGCACTGTTGATAGGTGTGACGGGAGGACCGTTGCCCATGAGGTGCTCATTCCCGTGGGGAAGGATGACGATATCACCGGCTTCCAGGGGCACGGCGCGGCCGCCTTCTTCGTCTCGACAATAACACCGTCCTTCGGTGACCAGGTGGAAGATGAAGACATGTTTGGGACCGGAGGACAAATAGGACGCCATGGTGTTTGAATCGGGCTCACGCGTACACCACGGAGACGAGAATTCACCGTTGTAGAAGACCGCACCGTCGAGCTTCACGGCCCTCAGAACTTCAGACAGCACATCCATGGGATGCGGCTCCCATAACAAAAGTGCTTTGGCTAAACCGGCTGGACGCCCGGATAAACGATCCGCAAGCTTAGCACTGCCCTGATAAAAGAGCTAGACGCGCTGCTAAGACGCCGCAGAGCCTGTCTTGTACAGTGCAAGCAGAGACAGCGTGGCGCAGCAAGCAGCGCCATACATTGAGAACAATGAATGGGAGGGAAGGGCACCATGAGTAACACGTCAATGTTGGAAGTGGACAGTGTGAAGGCTCGTCTTAGGACAGTCTGGACAGCGGGAGACTACGATCGCTTCTCGCGGTTCATGGAAAGCGGCGCACGTGAGTTTTATGAACACCTGGATATTGCTCCAGGCTGCAAGTTGCTGGATGTTGCCTGTGGCTCCGGTCAACTGGCGCTGATGGCAGCGAAAGACGGCATCGAGGTGACCGGAGTGGACATCGCGGGCAACCTGGTAGAGCGGGCACGAGCCCGTGCGCAAGCGGAAGGACTGAAGGTCCGGTTTCAAGAGGCCGATGCCGAAGCGCTTCCCTTCGACGACGCGAGCTTCGACGTCGTGACAAGCCTTATTGGCGCGATGTTCGCCCCGCAGCCCAACCATGTCGCGAAGGAGTTGCTGCGTGTCTGTGTGCCGGGTGGGATGATCGCAATGGCCAATTGGACGCCGCAGGGCTTTGTCGGACAGATGTTCAAGTCCGTATCGAAATTCATCGCGCCGTCCGGGATGCCGGCGCCGGTGCTATGGGGTGACGAGCCGACGGTTCGTGAGCGGCTGGGCCACGGACTTTCACAGCTCAGCTTGACGAGGCGGCAGTACCTCTTCAGCTATCCGTTTCCTCCGACGGAGGTCGTGGAGTTCTTTCGCCTGTATTACGGGCCGACGAACCGAGCGTTCGCGTCGCTCGATGCCATGGGACAATCGCAGTTGCGACAGGATCTGGAAATGCTCTGGACAGCGCATAATCGAGCCGGAGCGGACTGCACGACGGTCTTTGCCGAGTATCTGGAAGTCATCGGTATTCGGGTGTAACCGGGAGTGCCGGAACGGAACACGAATCGAGGGCCCTAGCTACCAACTATGTTCAACCAACGTTGAGAAAAAGAAAGGACTATAATCATGCACGACTTCGAAATATTAGCTATCTGGTTTTCATCGGTGATTGCGGGAATGGTCCTGACGATGCTGATGCCTCGAATTGTCTCGGAGTCTAGCAGCAGTGGGGTCACCCAAGAGGAGCGTGAGGGCATGCCCGCACATCAAGAGTTAGACGAGCGGGTGGGTTCGATGATTCTGATTGGAAAATAGGCATGAATCACATCATCATCTATTTCACGATACCTACAAGGAGGCTGCCATGAAACCAATGCAATTGCTCTCGTTGACTCTCGGGTTGCTGCTCATCAGTACGACTCTGGCATCGGCTGAAATTCTTGCCCTGATCAACTATGAAAGTAAGGCCAACCAGCCGGTGAGGCGGGAAGGGATTGCGATCATGGATATCGATCCGGAGTCTGCGGACTACGGCAAGATCCTGATGGAAATTCCCCTTCCGTCCGATCTCGTGGCTCACCACATTTTCTTCAACCGGGATCGCACCAAAGCCTATATCACGGCCTTGGGAAAGAGCATTTTGCACGTCGTGGATCTCACGAAGTTTCCCTATCGACTTCGCGCCATTGACGTGCCGGACTGTCAGGTCGGAGAGGATCTCGTCGTTTCAGAAGATAACCGGACCTGGTATCTCACCTGCATGGGCTCAAATACGGTGATCATCGGGGACGCGCGTATGGATAAACCGACGAAGACGGTCAGTGCCCCCAGCCCGGCTGCGGCGACGATTTTGTATCCGCATGGGATCGCGATTCACAACGGCATCGATCGCGTGCTTGTCACTAGTACGGTCAAGCCGGATATGTCCGATCAGGGCGACTCTGTCACCGTGCTGGAAGCGAGCACGGGCAGAGTGTTGTCCACACACAGAATTGCGTCGAAGCCTGCGCCAGCCAAATCGGCGCCGGTCGAAATCGTGTTCAGCCCCAATGCCGACCCTCCGGTCGTGCACATCACCAATATGATGGAAGGCACGCTGTGGGCCGGAGTTTGGGATCCCAAGAGCAAGACTTTTTCGTTTCATCAGATCGATGATTTCGGGCCACGGCAACAAGGCATGCCGCTGGAAATGCTCTATAACGCCAAGGGCGACCGCCTATTCGTGACCACGGCCAAACCGGGATTCGTTAATCTCTACGACAACAGTGATCCGCGGCAGCCAAAGTTTCTGAGGGCGATCGCCGCCGCTGCCGGAGCCCACCATAGCGTATTGTCGCCGGACGAACGCTACCTCTTTGTGCAGAATAGTTTGCTCAATTTGGAGGGCCTGAGTGACGGGTCCATCACCGTGATCGATCTGAAGCAGGACAAAGTTCTGGGGAGCATTGATACCTTGAAGACGCAGGGTTTCAACCCCAACTGCATCATGCTGCTACCGAATCATTTTCAACCGGGCGGTTTGCATGCCAGTCGGGGGGTAGAACCTTAACGTCCTGCCCTCGCGGGGATGACGTAGGGAAGGAATTATCAGACGAGCGAGGGCGGGCGGGTCGCTTCCATAGACAGTGCTCCTTGCACGGCACTCTATCAGGCTGCGTTGTTGCGTTTGAGCAGGTTGGCGAATGGCGTGAACGGTCGATCCGTCTCCGGCCTCGACGGTGACTCGCGGGCTCCATCACCGACTTGGTCACGCTGATGCTCGTTGTCGTGACAGTAGAGACAGAGCAATTCCCAATTGCTGCCGTCAGGGGGATTGTTGTGATGGTTGTGGTCCTTGTGATGGACCGTGAGTTGGCTTACCTTTTTGCCGTCAAATTCCCGTCCGCAGTGAGCGCAAATCCACGGGAATAACTTCAACGCCCGCGCTCGGTAGGGCTGCTCGTGATGGCTCCGTACCATGCGAGCCTCCATGAGAAAGGGGACACATCCCAAGCCTATTCTACGCCAACTCTGCGAAATGCACCACGATGCGAGAAGCAGTTTCTTGACACCGTCTTCTCAATAAGAATTAAGCCCGGATATGTGAAAAATGGAGCGTGGGGCTGTTCCAGCGGAAGAAAGGATGTCCGGTGATGAGAAACTATTGCCCCCATGGAGCTGCTGGGAGATACTGGGACCCAATTGAGTCGCGGTCGCAGGAATGGTCGGCGGATAAGCGGAGGAGACATGAAAGAGAAGAAGGGGAAGGGAAGGGGAGAGGACACGGACAAGACGACTGAAATACGCGCGGGGAGTGATCCTTTCCAACGTCTGCTCGGGCTGATGTTCAAGGCACATCCGTGGCACGGCGTATCTATCGGAGAGGAAGCTCCGGACGTGGTCACGGCCTACATCGAAATCGTTCCGACCGACACTGTGAAGTATGAAGTGGACAAGAGCAGCGGTTTTCTCAAGGTGGATCGACCTCAGCGGTTTTCCAATTTCTGTCCGGTCTACTATGGACTCATTCCGCAGACCTATTCCGGGGACCAGGTGGCCGGCATGTTTGCCAAGCGAGCCCGTCGCAAAGGCATGGTCGGAGACGGCGATCCATTGGACATCTGCGTGTTGTCGGAAAAGAGCATTCCGCACAGCGACATCCTCCTGACGGCGCTGCCGATCGGTGGGTTGAGCCTCGCCGACGGCGGTGATGCCGACGACAAGATCATCGCCGTGATGCGGGATGATGCGGTGTACGGCAACTTCACGGACATTTCACAATGCCCAACGGCTCTCCTGGATCGCCTCCAGCATTATTTTCTCACCTATAAAAGCGCGCCCGGCACGACACATCACAAGGTGGAAATCACAAGCTTGTATGGGCGGGAAGAAGCGCTGAAAGTCATCCGTGCCAGTCACGCCGACTACCGCGTGAAGTATCCGGAGTTGAGTTCCTTGTGGCCGAAGAATCTGTAGGATGTACGATGGAGTCTACTCATGTGGGTGTGAGTGGAACGTCCCGTGTAGAGCCCCATCAGATGGACCAGTGACTGCAAACCCTAGACGGCAGGTTTCTGTCACTCTCGATTCTTGCGAGCGTTGAGGAAGTGGATGAGCGTGGTTCGCAGCGTGCAATCGAGGTTGCACTGGCGGCTGTAAAAACTCTACTCCACACTCACGGCCATGCATCCAGATTACCCCGCCCAGTTCAATTGGTAAGGCCGACGTCTGATCCGGCAAGAGCAGACTCACGCGCACCCTGCTGCCAAGGGAGAGGTCACGATCGCACACCATCGAACACTCGTGCATCGAAAGATTTCTCAGCACGGCCTCGCAGACACATAACTCGCCGCCAACAATCAGCGGAGAACGGAAGGGAAACCGTTTGTAGCTTCGGGTATGAGGAAGCGGACCATTGCTGCCCTCGTGACGGTACCGATTGTATCTGCCAACCACAAGACGGGGTATCCTGCATCGGGAGGGGACGAAAGACGGGCCAGGAGCTTTTGTGTTTAAGAGCACTTCGGGCGTCCGCGTGGTCGTAACGTGGATTCCATCCCGAATCGTTTCGCGAGCCGTTTCACCCAGGCTTCTTCGCCAAAGGGGCGGCCGCGTTGCACACTGAGGCGGAGGGCTTCCAGTTTCTCGCCGGTCTCAGGACGATTCACCCGCGTGACCCAGTTTCGCGGACGAGTGACCGGCCAGTCATTGAGTCATCAGCTTGGCGTCGCCCTGCGCTCGGCGCCACAGGCTGGATCACTGCCAGTTTTCGGCGTACTTGACCAGTTTTGCCCACAGCGCAGCGCGTTTCATGTCAAAAAAGACTCCCGGACCCTTTTATGTCAATTTATAGGCCTTTGATGGCCCGTGTCTATTTGACGGGTGCCAATTTGACCGTGAACACTCCGACTCCTCTCATAATGATCACTTGCCCATTCCGGCTTAATCGGCCCACCTCCTGAAAAAGTTCGTTCCAGGTGAACTCAGGGTATCGAGCGACGAAGAGGTCAAAGTCACACTCTGGAGAGTCATGGAGTAAGCCCAGGATTCGGTCGGTGATTGGTCTGTTGGTAGGCATCGGCGATTCCTCTTGGCGATGGCTGCATCTGGTGAAGTGTGGAGAGTCACTCGGCGTTGGAACGCGGAGACTGGGGAATCGATCGCGTCGATAATAGGCCGAATACGCGAGGGATGAGACAGTCGGCGTGCTGAAACGTCGTCGGAGCATGCTACGTGGTAAGGAACTGGTCCGTCAAGTGAGGTGGCAGCCTACAGGTCCGCCATGTTTGTCGCGCGTCAGGAAATCAGGTCTGACGCATGGGTGGTTTCGACGTCACAAGTCACTACTCAAGTCTGATTCCAAAATCTTCAGGAGCCGTCCCCGTCCCCGTCCCGATGTTCTCTCCCTTGTGGGTGTTTCTTGGTGTCAGCTCTTCAATCGTTGTAATTCAAGGTGGAAGGTCTGAGGACCGTCTGCGATCCAGACGGGCCCGTCTTGGATCGTCCATTATAATTGCATGGTGGGTCTTATCTCCTAGCAAAGGCACGAACGCTCTCCATCGGGAGCAGCGTCACGGCAAGGTTCTTCAGCCGGTCGAGCGACGGGCGCTGGTTTGCCCACCACACCTCGGCGCTGCGGGCTCCATAGACATAGGCGATGACCTGTTTGGAGCGGCCGCACGCCTGACGCAGGGTCTTCTCGTCTGGCTGGCCGATCTCGATCCAAAGGTCGATTGTTCCGGTAAGCTCCCGTTCGAAGCAATAGACCCGGCTGGGGGGTCGGGGAGTTCTGCGACAAACATCTGTTCAACGTTCGCCCATCCGTGCCGCGCGACCAAGGTTGTGACAACGGTTTCCAAGGTGACTCCGTGCAAGGGATCACGGGGATGAGCCATGGAGTGTGGCTGGTTCATGGATGAAGTGGACCTGAGTGGATGCAGAGTACCGATTGCGGGCGAGTTCTACAAGTGGCCTTGGTGGGAGCGGCGGTATGACCGGAGCGAAGGCGGCGATCAGGACGAGGGCGAACGGGAGGCAGGGGAAGATCCAAGAACGCGCGCAACGGGTGATTATTTCCTTGAGTTCTAACTCCAAGTCCTTCGGTCCGGCCTCTGTCATGTTGCGGTGTTGCGTTTGAGCAAGTTGGCAAGATGGGCAAAAGGGGTGAAGGGGCGATCTGGCTCACGGCTCGACGGCGAGTCGTTCGACTCGGCACGGACCTGATCACGCTGATGCTCATTGTCGTGACAGTAGAGGCAGAGCAACTGCCAGTTGCTGCCGTCAGGGGGATTGTTGTGATGGTCGTGGTCTTTGTGATGGACCGTGAGTTGGCTCAGTTTCTTCCCGTCAAATTCGCGTCCGCAGTGGGCACAGATCCAGGAAAATAGTTTCAGCGCCCGCCCTCGGTAGGGTTGTTCGTGGTTGCTCTGTACCATGCGAGCCTGCAGGAGAGGGGCGACTCGTCACAGAGCCATTGTACACCAAATCGGCAAAACCTCACCATAGGCTGCGAAACGGTTCGCGACACCGTGCTTTGCCCTGAAGAATATGTCAGGCTCGTCACACGCCGGGAACTAGTTGACGCGTATCCTCTTGAGCGTCAATACGTCCGTGCTCATGTTTCATTCCAAATATTGGCGCACGGTCTCGTCATGGAAAATAGTGACGTTTTCATCAGCAGGCGATGAATAGTGCCCCTCCAACCTTAGACCTTTGTCTCGTTGGCCATCCTCATCGTAGGCCAAGTGGCTGAAATCATGAAGGAGAAGGGGAAAACGCATTGTCCAGGCAGGGCACATTATAAAGCTCGCTAAGCTGC
>JARFPM010000068.1 GCA_030444405.1 Nitrospira sp. | reverse complement strand
CGTCATAGCTCACAAACTTCGCCATCCCTTTGTCCGCACACACTTTCGTCAACGCCGCCGTCAACGTCGTCTTCCCATGGTCCACGTGCCCGATCGTCCCAATGTTCACGTGCGGCTTCTTCCGCTCGTATTTCGCCTTCGCCATAACCCACTCCCTCCCCTAATACCCTAATCCACTATTTCTTAATGATGGCTTCCGCAATATTCTTCGGGACCTGGTCGTACCGATCAAACTCCATGCTGTAAGTTGCACGACCTTGCGTCCGAGACCGAAGGTCAGTCGCATAGCCGAACATCTCCATCAAAGGCACGGCAGCGTCAATCGCTTGAGCGCCAGCTCGAACCTTCATCCCCTGCACTTTACCCCTTCGCCCGTTCAAATTACCGATGACGTCCCCCATGAACTCCTGAGGAACCAGGACCTCGACCTTCATGATCGGCTCGAGCAAGACAGGATCAGCCTTTTTGCAGGCATCAGCAAAGCCCATCGAAGCCGCAATTTTAAACGCCATTTCATTCGAATCGACGTCATGGTACGACCCATCGATCACGGTCACTTTTACATCTCGCAGAGGATAGCCAGCAACCACTCCTGTTTCCATTCGCTCCCGAACACCCTTTTCAATAGCAGGGATATATTCTTTCGGAATCGCGCCCCCCACGACCTTATTGACAAACTCCAATCCCTTACCCGATTCAGACGGCTCGACCGTCATGACGACATGGCCATACTGCCCGCGACCGCCGGTTTGCTTGATGTATTTTGATTCAGCCTCAGCTTTCCGCCGAATCGTTTCCCTGAATGCCACTTCAGGTTTTCCGACGTTCGCTTCGACTTTGAATTCACGCAACATCCGATCTACGATGATTTCAAGATGCAACTCCCCCATCCCAGCAATGATCGTCTGCGCGGTTTCCTCGTCCGTCCGGACACGAAAAGACGGGTCTTCCTGCGCCAGCTTCTGAAGGGCAAAGCCCATCTTCTCTTGGTCCTGCTTAGTTTTTGGTTCGATCGCCATCGCAATGACCGGTTCTGGAAACTTCATGATCTCAAGCAGCACTGGCTGCTTCTCATCTGCCAAAGTATCTCCCGTGGTGGCCCCCTTGAGCCCCACTGCTGCGACGATGTCTCCGGCATGAACTTCATCGATTTCTTCACGCTTATTCGCGTGCATTTTCAAGAGGCGCCCGATCCGATCCTTGGTCCCCTTCGTCACGTTCAAGACCGGCGTGCCGGTCTTCAGCGTCCCGGAATAGACCCGGAAATAGGTCAACTGACCGGCAAACGGATCGGACATGATTTTGAATGCCAATGCCGCAAACGGCTCACCATCGTCGGCCTTCCTCGCCACTTCCTTGCTGCTGTGAGGATCCACCCCCAACACGGGAGGAATATCGAGCGGTGACGGCAAATAGTCGACGACACCATCCAACAGCTGCTGCACACCTTTGTTCTTGAAGGCTGATCCGCAGAGCACGGGAGTAATTTTCATCGAAATAGTCGCGGCCCTGACTGCACGCATCACTTCTTCTTCTGTCAACGGATGACCGTTCAAATACTTTTCCATCACCTGGTCGTCGAATTCTGCGACCGCGTCAAGCATCTTCTCGCGGTATTCTTTTGCTTGAGCGAGGAGATCTCCTGGAATTTCATCGACCTTGTACTTCGCACCCAGCGTCTCATCGTCGTAAAAGTACCCCTTCATCCTGACCAGATCGATGGACCCTCGAAATTCAGCCTCACGTCCGATCGGGATCTGGATGGGGACCGGCCTTGCCCCGAGCCGATCAATAATAGATTGAACGCTGCCATAAAAATCAGCCCCAATCCGGTCCATCTTATTCATAAAGGCAATGCGAGGGACATGATATTTATCCGCCTGACGCCAAACCGTCTCAGATTGAGGCTCAACCCCCTGCACAGAATCGAATGCCGCCACCGCCCCATCGAGCACCCGTAGCGAACGCTCTACCTCGATCGTAAAATCCACATGGCCCGGTGTATCAATAATGTTAATTCGGTGGTCACGCCAGAAACAGGTTGTAGCGGCAGCCGTAATGGTGATGCCTCGCTCTCGCTCCTGCTCCATCCAATCCATCGTGGCCGCACCTTCATGAACCTCGCCCATCTTATGAGTCATGCCCGTATAGTAGAGGATCCGCTCGGTAGTCGTAGTCTTGCCGGCATCAATGTGTGCCATGATACCGATGTTTCTTGTGTGCTCCAATGATGTCTGACGAGCCACTTCAACCCCTCTAAAAACACCTGTGCTGCAGATTAAGCCGCATCACACCGCTGCGACGTAAGAGCACCCCGATCTGCGGATCGCAGCACGGCTCAACTGCAGCACAGAATGACGCTACCAGCGATAATGAGCGAACGCTTTATTGGCCTCCGCCATCCGATGCACGTCTTCCCGCTTCTTGACCGCAGCCCCCGTATTGTTCGATGCATCCAATAGCTCGGCTGCGAGCTTCTCTCGCATACTCTTCCCACCGCGCGTACGGGCAAACTGCGATAACCAACGAAGCGCCAACGACACTCGACGTGCCGGCCTAATTTCGACCGGAACCTGATAGGAGGCGCCTCCCACCCGACGAGACTTGACTTCAACGATCGGCTTCACATTATCCACAGCCGCCTTAAACACTTTCAGCGGGTCACTGCCGGTTTTCTCCTGGATAACATCAAATGCGCCATAACATATCCGTTCCGTCGTACTCTTTTTTCCACTACTCATCAGCGTATTAATAAACTTCCCGACCAGTTTATCGCGGTACCGCACATCAGGAAGCACTTCTCGTTGACCCAAAAACCTACTGCGTGGCATATCGACCTATCCAATCAGTGTAATGAGTTCCGGACCTGTAAAATCTACTTAGGCCGCTTTGCTCCATACTTCGAACGACTCTGCTTTCTGTTGGCCACACCCACCGCATCTAAGGCGCCGCGCACCAAATGGTACCGAACACCAGGCAGGTCCTTAACGCGGCCCCCACGCACAAGCACGATCGAGTGCTCCTGAAGATTGTGCCCTACGCCGGGTATGTACGTTGTCACTTCCATACCGTTTGTGAGACGCACACGCGCAACTTTCCGCAATGCCGAGTTTGGCTTCTTCGGTGTCGTCGTGTATACGCGAAGACAAACGCCTCTCTTCTGCGGACAGGACTTAAGGGCAGGACTCTTCGTCTTTGCTTTTACGAAGATCCTCCCTTTTCGAACCAGCTGATTGATCGTGGGCATCGCGTTCAGACCCTTTCAAAAGGAACAAGCACTAACCGTCAAGTGCAAAGCCGCCGGATTATAATGACGTAACCACCCACTGTCAAGTAGGCAGTATTCTCTTGTTTACTAAGACCGAGCGGCTTCTCCTGAAACTGCCGGGACGACCGCATCAGATGGCACAGCAGAGGTAACACCTACGGGTGCAGCCTCCGATTTTTCACTAATGACGAACGTATCACGGTACTCTTCAAACCCTGCCCCCGCGGGAATCAACCGGCCAACAATGACGTTTTCCTTCAAGCCCAACAAATTATCCTCGCGTCCATTGATCGCCGCTTCCGTGAGAACGCGAGTGGTTTCCTGGAACGATGCCGCAGAAATAAAACTGTCTGTCGTGAGGGCCGCCTTGGTAATCCCAAGTAGGACGGGCTTGCCCAAAGCCGGCTTCCCGTCTTTGGTGAGGACCCGTTCGTTTTCTTTTTCGAAGAGGCTCTTGCTGACTTGACTGCCAGGCAGGAACTGCGTGTCTCCAGGATCTTCGACCCGCACCTTACGCAACATTTGCCGCACGATGATCTCGATGTGCTTGTCGTTGATCGAAACTCCCTGCAATCGATACACGTCTTGAACCTCATCCACAAGGTACTTCTGCAACTCATTCGGACCCAGCACATCAAGGATGTCGTGAGGATTCGCAGATCCGTCCATCAACGGCTCCCCAGCCCGCACCCAGTCACCTTCATGGACATTGACGTGCTTGCCCTTGGGAATAAAGTATTCCTTCACATCCCCCATCTTATTATCGACAAGAACCTTGCGTTGGCCTTTCACGAAACCGCCGTAGGAGACTTCTCCGTCGATTTCGGTGATGACCGCCTGTTCTTTCGGCTTCCTCGCCTCGAAAAGCTCCACCACGCGTGGAAGACCGCCCGTGATGTCCTTGGTCTTGGTCGTTTCACGAGGAATCTTTGCCAAGACATCACCGGGATATACCGTGGCGCCTTTCTCGACGAAGATATGGGCTCCGACCGGCAATAAGTATCTGGCCACAGCATTGGATCCGCCGGTCACCTTGGCCGTCTTGCCGCTTTCATCTTTAATCGACACACGAGGACGAAGCGTCTGACCGGTATGTTCAATGATGACCTTACGCGACAAGCCGGTCACTTCATCGAACTCGTCCTTCATCGTGACGCCTTCGACGATATCACCGTACGCCACTCTCCCACCGACCTCCGTTAAAATAGTCAGAGAGTACGGATCCCACTCGACCAATTTCTGGCCGACGGCCACCGGATCGCCGTCTTTAATCTTGATCTTGGCCCCATACACCACGGGGTACTTCTCACGTTCTCGTCCACTGTCGTCGACGATCCCAATCTTCGTGTTTCGATTCATCACGACCCATTCACCCTCTTTATTCCGCACGGCGATACCGGCGTTATGAATGTCGGCATTCTTTTTGGCATCGAAACTCATGAACTTAATCCGTCCGGCATGTTTCGCTTCAAGCACCGTCTGCTCGACGACCTTACTGGCCGTTCCGCCGATGTGAAAGGTCCGCATCGTCAGCTGTGTGCCCGGCTCACCGATTGATTGCGCGGCGATGACACCGACCGGTTCACCTTTTTCCACCAGCCGCCCTCGTGCCAAATCGCGGCCGTAACAGGCACGACATACACCACGCGGTGATTGACAGGTCAGCACGGACCGAATCTTCACACGGTCGACTCCAGCCTCAACGATCGACTTCGTTAACTCTTCATTGATTTCTTCATTCCAAGACACAATGATTTCCCCTGTGACGGGGTCACGAATATCCTCCGCCGCTAAGCGACCGAGGACACGTTCCTCCAAGGGCTGGATGATTTCACCGCCTTCCACTAAGGCGCTGACGATAATGCCGTCGCGTGTTCCACAATCGATCTCGTTGATAATGACGTCCTGGGCGATATCGACCAATCGCCGAGTCAGATAACCTGAATTGGCGGTCTTCAGCGCCGTGTCGGCAAGACCCTTACGGGCCCCGTGTGTCGAAATGAAGTACTGCAACACCGTCAACCCTTCACGGAAGTTAGCGGTGATCGGCGTTTCAATGATCTCACCAGACGGTTTGGCCATCAGCCCGCGCATGCCGCCCAACTGCCGAATCTGTTGTGAACTACCACGAGCACCGGAATCGGCCATCATGAAGATCGGGTTGAACGATTCGGCCTTCGCCGGATCGCCTCCGGCGCCGAGTTCCTTCATCATTTCGTTGGCCACCTGCTCAGTGACGTGCGCCCAAATGTCGATCACCTTGTTGTACCGTTCACCGTTCGTGATCAAGCCCTCTGAGTACTGCTTCTCGATCTCGTTCACTTCGTGCTGCGCTTTCCCGATGAAGTCTTCCTTTTTACTCGGGATGTGCATATTGTCGATGCAGATCGACAAGCCGGCTCTGGTCGCATAGGCAAAGCCAACGTCCTTGATCTTATCCAGAAACTCCACAGTGTCTCGATGACCAGTCTGTCGATACACGGCATCAATGAGCTTCGTCATCTCCTTTTTGGTCATGAGCTTGTTCGCATTCGCGAACGGCAAGCCCGAAGGAAGGATCTCGGACAGCAAGACACGACCAACGGTCGTCTGAACCAGCGAACCCGCAAGGCGCACCTTGATCCGCGCATGCTCCTCCACTTCTCTCGCATCAAAAGCAATTCTGACTTCTTCTGGGGACCCAAACACTTTCCCCTCGCCCCTTGCACCTAGCCGCTCTTTCGTCAACCAATAACAGCCCAACACCATATCCTGCGAGGGCACCGCGATCGGCTTGCCGTTGGCCGGGGAGAGAATGTTGTTGATGGACATCATGAGGACCCGTGCTTCAACCTGCGCTTCGACGGACAACGGGACGTGCACCGCCATCTGATCTCCATCAAAGTCCGCGTTGAACGCCGCGCAGACGAGCGGATGCAATCGGATCGCCTTGCCCTCAACCAACACAGGGTCGAATGCCTGGATACCCAACCGATGGAGCGTCGGAGCTCGATTCAGCAATACCGGATGCTCTCGGATCACTTCATCAAGGACATCCCAAACCTCAGGCCGTTCTTTTTCGACCAGCCGCTTGGCACTCTTAATGGTGGTGGCCGCCCCTCTGGCTTCCAGCTTGTGGAAGATAAACGGCTTGAACAATTCCAGCGCCATTTTTTTCGGCAACCCGCACTGATGCAGGCGCAATTCCGGACCGACGACAATCACGGTACGACCGGAATAATCGACACGCTTCCCGAGCAGGTTCTGCCGGAACCGTCCCTGCTTTCCCTTCAACATGTCGCTCAACGATTTCAACGGGCGTTTATTCGGACCACGAATCGCGCGCCCACGGCGACCGTTGTCAAAGAGAGCATCCACGGCCTCCTGCAACATCCGCATCTCGTTCCTGATGATGACGCCGGGCGCCTTCAGCTCCATCAATCGTTTCAACCGATTATTTCGATTGATCACGCGCCGGTAGAGGTCGTTCAGATCGGACGTGGCAAATCGTCCCCCATCGAGTGGAACCAGGGGACGCAACTCCGGCGGCAGTACCGGAATGACATCCATGATCATCCACTCCGGCTTATTCCCGGACTTGCGGAACGCCTCCAGCACTTTTAAGCGCTTGGCGTACTTCTTCTTCATGGCTGCCGATGTCGACGCTTTTGCTTTGACCTGCAACTCGTCCCACAGCGCATTGATGTCGATCTTCCTCAGTAAGTCGCGGATGGCCTCTGCACCAATTCCGACCTTAAACCCGCTCGAACCGAACTCAGAAACAAGGGTGCGCAGCTTATCCTCTGGCACCAACTCTTTTTCCGTCAGATCGGTTGAGCCCGGATCCACACACACATAACTTTCAAAATAGAGGATTTTCTCGAGCTGCTTGAGGCTCATATCAAGCAAGGTGCCTATCCGACTCGGGACACCCTTCAGAAACCAAATATGGGCGACAGGCGCAGCCAGCTCGATATGCCCCATCCGTTCGCGTCGAACCTTCGATTGGATCACCTCGACACCGCATTTGTCGCACACAATCCCGCGGTGCTTCATGCGCTTGTATTTCCCGCAATTGCACTCCCAGTCCTTGGTAGGACCGAAGATCTTGGCACAAAACAGCCCGTCTTTTTCCGGCTTGAACGACCGATAGTTGATCGTTTCCGGTTTCTTGACTTCACCATACGACCAAGATCGGATTTTCTCGGGCGATGCAATGCGAATCCGCATCGAATCGAACGACACCGAATCCCGTTGCTTTTCAAACAGTGTATATACGCCTTCCAAGGTAGTGACCTCCTCTGATGCCGGTTTTCAGCCGGCACACAAGCGGTTAGTCTTGCGTCTTGACCAGCTCTACATCGAGTCCCAAGCTCTGCAGTTCCTTGACCAACACATTGAACGACTCAGGCAGCCCGGGTTCGAGGAACGGTTCGCCTTTGACAATCGCCTCATACATGCGCGACCGACCCGGCACATCGTCTGACTTGACAGTAAGGAACTCTTGCAGAGTCGATGCCGCCCCATAAGCCTGTAACGCCCAGACTTCCATTTCACCCAACCGCTGGCCGCCAAATTGGGCCTTGCCGCCCAGAGGCTGCTGGGTCACGAGAGAATAGGGACCGATAGACCGTGCGTGGATCTTATCGTCCACCAGATGGTGGAGTTTCAGCACATACATATACCCGACCGTGACCGGACTACCGAACGGCTCGCCCGTCTTACCATCGACGAGTTGCGACTGGCCGCTAACCGGCAGTCTGGCCCTTTTCAGCAGGTCCTTAATTTCCTTCTCCGAGGCGCCATCGAATACGGGACTGGCCACTTGTATGCCTAAGGCCTTGGCCGCCCATCCCAGATGGGTTTCCAGAATTTGGCCGACATTCATACGGGACGGCACCCCCAGAGGATTCAGCACGATTTCCACCGGAGTCCCATCCGGCAGGTACGGCATATCTTCTTCGGGCAAGACCCTGGACACGACACCCTTATTGCCGTGTCGACCGGCCATCTTATCCCCGACCTGAATCTTGCGCTTCATCGCGATGTAGACCTTGACAAGCTTGATCACGCCGGGAGGCAGTTCATCCCCTCGCTTTAAGCGCCCTACTTTTTCGTCGTACAGCGTTTGAAGGATTTCAATTTGTTCCTTCGCTCGTCGTTCGACATCTTCCAGTTCTTTCTGTTCATCGGGATCGCTCAGGATGATGTGACGCACCGTGTCGTCCGGCAATCGCCTAAGAATCTCCGCCGTCAGTTTGCCCTTCTTCTTCAAGATGACGTCGCCGCTCTCCGGATCCATCAGATCGCGACCGACCACCTTGCCGAGCAAGAGTTTCCGAATCTTCTTCGTCTTTTCTTCGTCGATGATCCGCAGCTCTTCGTGGTGATCGCGCTGCAACTTCATCTGATCGTCTGTCTCGATGCTCTTCGAACGCTCGTCTTTGTCGAGTCCTTTACGAGAGAAGATTTTGACATCGACGACGATCCCTTCCACTCCCGGAGGCACGGTTAACGATGTATCCTTCACATCGCCGGCCTTCTCACCGAAGATCGCGCGGAGCAGCTTTTCTTCCGGTGTCAGTTGGGTTTCGCCTTTAGGCGTTACCTTTCCCACCAAAATATCGCCCGGCTTTACCTCGGCACCGATGCGGATGATTCCACTCTCGTCCAAATTTCTCAGCGCCTCTTCTCCGACATTGGGAATATCTCGCGTGACATCTTCCTTCCCCAGCTTGGTATCCCGGGCCTCTACCTCAAACTCTTCGATGTGGATCGAGGTGAAAGCGTCCTCGCGGACCAATTTTTCGCTGAGCAATATGGCGTCCTCGAAGTTGTATCCACCCCACGGCATGAACGCTACGAGGACGTTCTTGCCCAGCGCGAGCTCTCCATGATCAATCGCCGGTCCATCTCCAAGCACCTGTCCTTTCTTGACCGGCTGTCCGATGCGAACCACGGGAGTCTGAGTAATGCAGGTATTTTGATTCGACCGTTGAAACTTGATCAGGTCATAGACGTCCAGCCCAGAATCCTTCCCCCTCTTGCCGTCCTTTGAATCACCCCGCACCACGATGCGGGTGGCATCGACGCTTTCCACGACGCCGGCTCGACGAGCCTGGATAACATACCCGGAATCCCGCGCCACCACCGCTTCCATCCCGGTCCCAACAAGAGGGGCCTCGGACGTCACGAGAGGAACGGCCTGACGCTGCATGTTGGAACCCATCAGCGCACGGTTGGCATCGTCATGCTCCAGGAACGGCACAAGCGCGGTCGCCACGCTCACCACTTGCTTCGGCGATACGTCCATGTACTCAATCTTGTCCGGAGTGGTCAAGACAAAGTCCCCACCGTGGCGACAGGAGACGGCTTCTGATACTAGCCTACTAGCCCCATCCAATTTCGAGTTGGCTTGGGCGATGATGTACTTATCACCCTCGATCGCCGACAGAAACTCAATTTCATCGGTCACCCGCCCCTTGACGACTTTCCGATACGGCGCCTCGATGAATCCGAACTGGTTGATCCGCGCGTAGGTCGCCAGCGAGGTAATCAACCCGATGTTGGGGCCTTCCGGCGTCTCAATCGGGCAAATACGACTGTAGTGGGACGGATGCACGTCTCGAACTTCGAACCCGGCCCGTTCTCTCGTGAGCCCTCCCGGACCAAGAGCCGACAGACGCCGTTTGTGCGTGATTTCAGCCAGTGGGTTCGTTTGGTCCATGAATTGAGACAGCTGACTGCTGCTGAAAAACTCTTTGACGGCCGCGACCACCGGTTTGGCATTGATCAAGTCATGCGGCAGTACCGTTTCCATATCGAGAAGATTCATGCGCTCCTTGATGCTTCGCTCCATCCGCACCAAGCCCAGCCGGAATTGATTTTCTAGGAGTTCGCCGACGGATCGCACCCGGCGATTACCCAAGTGATCGATGTCGTCGATTTCTCCTTTACCGATCTTCAGATTGACGAGGTAGCGGATGACTTCCACGATGTCCTGAGCGGTCAGGGTACGCTGCTCGAGCGGCAAGTCCAAACCAAGTTTCTTATTCAGCTTGAGCCGGCCGACCGGAGACAAGTCGTAGCGTTTGGAATTAAGGAATAGATTGTCGAACAACGCTCTCGCCGTATCGACTGACGGCGTTTCACCGGGACGAAGACGACGGTAGATTTCAACCATCGCTTCCTCCTTCGACCCGATTTTCTCCATCTCCAAGGTGTCAAGAATCACGGGCGTCGCGGTGGCCATATCCAGATAAATGACCTTGAATTCTTCAACATCGCTTTCAGCGATCTGTTCGACGATCTCGGCGGTCAATCGCTGATTTTTCTCCGCCAACTTGTTCTTCTTCGAGTCGACTAATTCCGTGAGAATGGCACGCCCCACCAACTCCGCGGGCAGTAAGGGGATCTCCTTCACTCCCGAGGCCTTCAGCTTGGCGATCAGACCTTTCGTCAGCCTGGCGCCCTCTCGCACCAACGGTTCTTTGCCGCCCTTGTCAGTCACCTCGGCGGAACACCGAAGTCCGTGGTGGATTTCCGGATCCAGCTTGCGGAACATCTTTCCTTTCGACACGCGAATTTCTTCCACAGGGTAATACATCTTCAGCAAGTCGTCGCTCGAGAAGCCGAAGGCCTTCAATAGAATTGTGGCCGGCATTTTCCGGCGACGATCGATCCGCACGTAGAGAATATCTCTGGCATCGAACTCGAAATCGAGCCATGAGCCTCGATAGGGAATAATGCGGGCCGAGTACAATACCTTGCCGCTCGCATGGGTCCGACCCTTGTCATGCGTAAACGACGCACCCGGCGACCGGTGCAGCTGACTGACGACGACTCGCTCGGTCCCGTTGACGATAAAAGTCCCTCGCTCGGTCATCAGCGGCAATTCGCCGACATAGACTTCCTGCTCTCGCACATCGAGCACTTTCTTGCGAGGTCCCTTATCCTCCTTGTCGAGCACCACCAGGCGGACGCGTAGCTTCAACGGAACCGCGAAGGTCATACCCTGCTCAAGACACTCGCGCTCGTCGTACTTGGGCGTCCCCAAGGTGTAACTCGAAAATTCGAGCACCGCCGTGTTGTTATAATCCGGAATCGGAAACACGCTGGCCAATGCCGCCTGCAATCCATGATCCTTCCGGCGCTCCGATTCAACCTCAAACTGCAAAAACTCTTCATAGGAGCGCTTCTGGATTTCGATCAGATCTGGAATATCAATGTTGGTTCGAATTCGAGAAAAATCTTTCCGCTCGACGAATTCTTGAAGCGTCGTTTCGGACATCCCTACTCCTCCACGCTGGTTGGCGGTGAACAGCACTCACCTCTCACGGCAGATTCCCGACATACCTCGGCCTTCAGCGAATACCGAAAGAGCCGCGGCGATGACAAACTCGCTTCCTTACTTGATTTCGACCTTGGCACCGCTTTCTTCGAGTTTCTTCTTCATCGTATCAGCTTCTTCCTTGGCCACCCCGGTCTTGACCGGCTTCGGCGCTCCTTCCACAAGATCCTTGGCTTCCTTCAGCCCGAGGCTCGTGAGCTCCCGCACCACTTTGATGATTTGAATTTTCTTGTCTGCCGGTGCCGACGCCAGAATGACATCGAATGCCGTCTTCTCTTCAGCAGGAGCCGCCGCCCCACCGCCTGCAGCTGGCGCTGCTGCCATGGCGACCGGAGCCGCCGCCGTCACACCAAACCGCGCCTCCAACCCCTTCACCAATTCGGCCAGGTCGAGCACGCTCATACCTTCGATCGCCTTAATCAATTCCTCTTGTGACAACTTTCCCTCTGTAGCTGGCATGTCCCCTTCTCCTTTCCGTTTATCCTGAATGGCAGCAATGACACGTACAAACTTTGACAAGACCGCATTTAACGTATAGACAACCCCGCGAATCGGCCCCTGCATGGCCGAAAGCAACATCGCAACGAGCACTTCCTTCTTCGGTAGCTTGGCAACGTCGGCCAGTTCAGCCGGCTGGAGGATCTTGCCTTCCAGTACCCCGGCCGTCATCCGAATCTTCTGTTCACGCTTCTCTGCACCGATGAAATCCTTCAGCACCTTTGTCGGCAACACCGGATCGTCATAGCCGATGACAACTCCGGTCGGACCCTTGAGATGCGCCTTGAGTCCTGCCAATATCGTCCCCTCGGCGGCACGCGCCGCGAGCGTATTCTTCACGATTCGATATTCTGCTTTTGCTCCGCGGAGCTGCTTGCGCAACTCAGTGACCTCGTTGACCGGAAGGCCGACGCATTCCGTCAGGATGGCCAGGCGCGCGCGAGCGAATTTTTCGGTCAACTCCGCCACTGCCGTAACCTTCTCTTCCTTCTTCATCGCTCCCTCTCTCGTCGCTAATCGTTATCCGTTCAACGTAACCCGTCCTGCGAATCGCGATGAACGATTCAAATTAAACGCGTTTCTCAGCTCCACTGCTTGGTCAGCGCAACGGAATCCAGTTTCACACCAGGCCCCATCGTGCTCGCAATCGTGGCACTCTTGAGATAACGTCCCTTGCATGAGGCGGGCTTCGCCTTGATGACCGATTCAATGATGGCCGATGCATTGTCGTACAGCTTCGCGGGATCGAAGGATACTTTTCCGACCGGCACATGGACGATACCGGCCTTCTCAACCTTGAACTCGACACGCCCCTTTCGGATGTCGGCGACCGCTTTTCCGACTTCGAAGGTCACAGTGCCTGTCTTAGGATTCGGCATCAGCCCCCGAGGCCCAAGCACCTTGCCGAGCTTTCCGACGGAGGCCATAAGGTCCGGTGTGGAAATCGCGCAATCGAAATCCATCCATCCGCCCTTGATTTTCTCCATCAAGTCGTCAGCCCCAACATAGTCGGCCCCCGCTTGCCGCGCCTCCTGCTCCTTTTCACCTTTGGCAAATACCAGGACGCGAACCTTTTTCCCCGTTCCGTGAGGAAGCGAAGCCGTCCCTCGAACCAGTTGATCAGACCGCTTCGGATCGATTCCCAGCCTGAGCGCGAGATCGACCGATTCGTCAAACTTCGCATAGGCCGATCGCTTCACGGTTTCAACGGCCTCACGCAACCCATAGACGCGCGGCTCGACATTCTTGCTCGCCGCATTCATTTTCTTTCCCATAACCAGACGCTCCTTCGATCTCGAAATTAGCCTTGAATGACGACACCCATGCTGCGGGCAGTACCTTCGATAATTTTTGTAGCTCCTTCCACATCAGCCGCGTTCAAATCGGCCATCTTCTTGCGCGCAATCTCGTTCAATTGCTGTCTGGTGATTTTCCCCACTTTGTCCTTCTGCGGCACACCGGATCCTTTGATGATCCCAGCGGCCTTCTTCAGGAGGTCCGAAGCCGGGGGCGTCTTCATGATGAAGCTGAAGGTACGGTCCTTGTAGACCGTAATGATGACAGGGATAATACTGTCCCCTTCTTTCTGGGTCTTGGCATTGAACTGCTTGCAAAACTCCATAATATTGACCCCATGCTGACCCAACGAGGGGCCGACAGGAGGAGCCGGATTGGCCTTGCCGGCCGGAATTTGCAACTTGATCTGCGCCGAAACTTCTTTCGCCATTTCCTTTTCCTTCTCCTTCGCGATCGACAATCAACTTTCAGCCCTCAATCGCAACTGAAGGCCGACATCGACCGATCGGCTTAAATCCGTTCAACCTGCAAGAATCCCAATTCAACCGGAGTCGACCGGCCGAAAATGCTCACCATCACCTTCAACCGACTATGGTCCTGATCGACTTCGTCAACTACGCCGTTGAACCCAAGGAAGGGACCATCGATGATGCGAACGTTGTCGCTTTTAATAAATTTGACCTGCTCCCGAGGCTCGGCCTGACCCGCATCGACCTGCTTGAGCAAGGACTCCACTTCCTCATTGGTCAGCGGAGTTGGAACGGCGCCCCCCCCGACAAATCCTGTAACTTTCGGCGTCTCCTTGATCATCTGCAAGGTCTCGTCCCCCAACGGAGCCTCCAACTCCACGAGGACGTAGCCTGGAAAGAACTTTCGTCGAGAAGTCCGTCGCTTCCCGTCCTTAATTTCAATCACGTCCTCTGTCGGAACGAGCACCTGTCCGACCTTCTCGACAAGCCCCATTTGATTTGCACGCTCCATGAGGCTCGTCTTCACTCGCCCCTCAAAACCCGCGTACGTATGGATGACGTACCAGTTCTTTGTCATGCACCACCCTCAGCCCTTCGATGAATTACCGCTGAATTCCCCTAATCCTCTTCTCGGCAGGTTTAGATGACTTTTCCGACCAACCACGAGAGGAATGAATCAATGACGGACAAGTACAGCGACATCAGGATGCAGAATACGATCACCACCGTCGTTGAGCCGATGGTTTCAGCACGACTCGGAAATGAAACCTTTTTCAACTCTGCCCGCGCATCCGTCACGAACAACCGAATCGACTCTGTCATACGCTTAAACATCAGTGACTCCGTCTTCTAGTGCCCAAGCTTGGGGAATCCCCAGCACCGACCGGCTCTGAACCCCATAATAAGCTGGCCTTATCCCGTCGAGCTTAAATATTGGCCCTCCGGATCGCGCAAGCATTCACCTAACCAAACAAGAGACCCCACGGTATTTCACCCGGCCACCCAGAACAATCACACGGCTTCCAGTACGAGCATGCTTGGCTTGGCAGGGGCACTAGGATTTGAACCCAGACTCTCGGTTTTGGAGACCGATGTGCTGCCATTAACACCATGCCCCTACACCCAGTACTGAGTCCTGAGCGCTAAGACAGCAACCGAGAGTCATCCACCCTCACTCAGCACTCAGAACTCAACTCTCAGCCTCTACTTGACCTCTTTATGAGGCGTGTGCTTTCGGCAGAACTTACAGAATTTGTTTCGCTCTAACCGATCCGGATCGTTTTTCTTGTTCTTCATGGACGAGTAATTCCGCTGCTTGCAGAGCGTACAAGCCATGTCGATGATTTCGCGCATCTCTTTCTCCTCGAGACAAGCGGACAGGACCGCATACTGACAAGCACACAACCTCTCGTGTCAGCGTGACTCCTGCCAACCTGCCAGCATCGCTACGCCAGAATTTCCGTCACGACGCCCGAGCCGACCGTCTTGCCGCCCTCGCGCACGGCAAACCGCAACCCCTGATCCATCGCGATCGGACTGATCAACTCCGCCGTCACACTCACGTTGTCCCCCGGCATCACCATCTCCACCC
>JARFPM010000067.1 GCA_030444405.1 Nitrospira sp. | reverse complement strand
GAGGAGGACCTCAGATGAGCTTTGTCATTACACCAAAAGAATTGAAGGCCCGAATCGATAAAGGGGATAAGCTGGTGCTCTTGGATGTGCGAGAGCCGTGGGAAAATCAACTGGCCAAGCTTGAAGGGTCCGTACTAATTCCCCTCGGAACCTTGCCCCAATCGCTCTCTAAATTGGACAAGAACGCCGAGATTATCGCGTACTGCCATCATGGCATGCGCAGCGGAGATGCCACAGGCTTTCTGCTCCAGCAGGGATTCTCTAGCGTGAAGAATTTGATCGGCGGGATCGATGCTTGGTCCGTCCAAATCGATGGGACGGTCCCTCGATACTGATCCGATGAGATACTAAGTTACCTGTAATCTCGAGTCGGCAGATTCGTCTGAGAATAAGGTCGGCGGGCGGTTCGATCTACTTCTCAGGTGGGTCGACTATCGGTTCTTTCCTTGGAAATATTCCACCGTCTGCTTCAGCCCCTCAGCGAGGTCCACCTTGACCTCCCACCCGAGTTCTTGTTTGATTCTCGACGGATCAACCACACTGCGAATCTGCTCGCCGGCTTTGGCCGGACCATGAACTTCCTTGGCACTCGAAGCAGTCAAACCAGCGAGCATCCGGTACAACTCATTGACGGATGTTTCAATACCGGTTCCGACGTTGTAAACTCCGTGCGCATCCTGCCCCATGGCGGCCAGGTTAGCTTCGGCCACATCGTCGACGAATACGAAATCACGAGTTTGACGGCCATTTCCATTAATAATGGGCTGCTCGTTGTTCAACATTTTTTGGATGAAGATGGCAATGACCCCTGCTTCCCCCTCGGGGTCCTGTCTCGGCCCATACACGTTGGCATACCGCAGGCTGACTACCGGAATCCCGCTCGTCCGCTGAAAATAAGACAAGTAATGTTCACCGCACAGTTTACTGATGCCATAGGGTGATAGCGGGTTGGTGGCGTGAGATTCAGCGGCCGGAAATGTCCCCTGTTCACCGTAGATCGCTCCACCGGACGAAGAGAACACGACCTTTCGGCAACCATACCGCACCGCCTGTTGTAACACGTTCATAGTTCCCAAGACGTTGACTTGCGCATCGAACACCGGATCGTCTACCGAACGGGGGACACTGATCTGAGCCGCAAGGTGGAGGACAATGTTGGGCCGTTCATTGCGAAACACCCGTTCAAGACGCCAGCTGGTAATGTCGGTTTTATAGAGACTCGCTGCACGATTGACATTCTTCCGCTTTCCAGTAGCCAGATTGTCGACAATGACAACTTGATGCCCCTCTTCAACGAGTCGGTCTACCACATGAGACCCGATAAACCCTGCGCCGCCCGTTACGAGTACCTTCATTGGCCCTCCTGAATGAACTCCCAGCCGTTACGACACTCCTTACATACCATGAAACGGTACGTTGTACTCAAAGATTGCTAATATTTCTTGATTGCCTTTTTTCCCTTTAATTGGAGAAGCGACGGTCCTCATGGTCTTCAGCCCCATGTCCGCCGCGAACCGTACGACTTTCTGGGCAGCCTCCGCTCGCTGTGCGTCGTCACGCACGACGCCGCCCCGACCCACTTGTCCCTTTCCCACTTCAAACTGCGGCTTGATCAAGGCGATGACGTGGGCTGGAGAACGGAGGAATTGTCTGATGGGCGGAAGCACCTTCGTCAATGAAATAAACGAGACATCGATGACGACCAAATCAACCGGCTCCGGGATGGCAGCAGGAGGCATATAGCGAATGTTGGTCCGTTCAATCAGCACGACGCGTGGGTCTTGCCGGAGCCGCCAATCGAACTGACCGTAACCCACGTCAACCGCGTAGACCCTCGCAGCCCCCCTTTGGAGCAAACAGTCGGTGAACCCTCCGGTCGAGCATCCGACATCGAGACAGATCAGTCCTTGAGGGGCGATCGAACAGGAGTCCAGAGCTGCCGCCAGTTTTTCGCCGCCTCGGCTGACGAACGGCTGGCTCTCTCCGATAATCTCGATGACTGCATCAACGGGAATCACCCTGGACGGCTTGTCGACGATCGACCCATTGCTCTTGACCTTCCCCGCGAGAATCATCCGGACCGCGGCGTCTCGGCTCTGTACCAATCCCTTGGCCGTCAGCACATGATCACAACGATCCTTGTCGCGTTGTCTGTTGGTACCCATGAGAATCGCAAAGGGGGGAAAGATGAGAAAAGAACGATGCTCAGAAGAGCGACCCATTATGGGTCTTCTATGGGTCTTCAGCGGAACCCGGCACATCAATCTCATCGGAGGTGAAGGCACGCAGCTGTTTCTTCCCATTCTTATCCTGAACGAGCACCTCCACTTTCCGTTCAGCCTCTTCCAATACTTTTAGACAATTCTTCGATAGCCGAATGCCCTCCTCGAAAATCTTCAACGATTCATCGAGGGGTAGATCTCCCTTCTCTAATTCGCCCACAATGGCCTCCAATCTGGCCATCGCTTGTTCAAACTTCACGCCAGCCACAACGGTCTCCTTTTAAGCCGACACATGGTCCATTATAACGAAGCCTCAGCCGGCTTTTAAACTGACGGATCCAACCTGACTTCCTCCACAGTGCATCGGATCTGGCCCCTAGCGAGACGCGCCAGGATCTCTTCACCGACAGAGACCTGTCCTGCATCCCGAATGGTCCGGCGCCCAGGCAGCGTCTCAAGAATCCCATACCCACGGTCCAGAATAGCGAGCGGGTTCAGGCTGTTGAATCGGAGGAGATAGGCGTGGGTTTGCTCGGCCTTCCGCTTGAGGCTATGGCTCACGGCAGCGATCAAACGCGACCGCACCTGTGGAATGATCACGAGATCGCGATGCACTTGGAGCGCCGGACTCTTCGCCATCAAGGCTTGCGTCCATGCTTGCGCATTCACCATCGTTTGCCTCAGCTGGGCACGGACGGCTTCTCGCATGCCTGCCATGGCGCCATCCACCCGCTGAGCCTCCTTGAGAATCCTAAACCGGATGTTGTTCATATGGGCAAGCAGAAGATCAAGTCGCTGATGCTGCTCCAGGCATCGCGAGCTCATGGCTTGCCGACAGCGGGCGGTGAGCAGGCCCAGTCGCTCGAGGATTTCCGTCAATACTGGGGCAACCATTTCAGCGGCGGCGGACGGTGTCGGAGCCCGTACGTCTGCCGCAAAGTCGGCCAGTGTCACATCCGTCTCATGCCCAACAGCCGATACGATGGGGACCCGTGACGCGGCGATGGCTCGTACGACAGTTTCTTCGTTGAAGCTCCACAGATCTTCCAACGAGCCCCCGCCCCGTCCGATGATCATGACATCGACCACACCCAGCCTGTTCAAGGTCTGAATGGCGGCTGTGATCTGTTCAGCCGATCCAGGCCCCTGCACCTGTACAGGCGCGATGATGATGTTCAAGACAGGACAGCGACGGTGCAACACGGTGATCAGATCTCGAACCGCCGCCCCCGTCGGCGAGGTCACGATTCCGACGGTCCGAGGGAACCTCGGGAGTGATTGTTTGCCCTCCCTGTCGAAGAGCCCTTCGGCTTCCAGACGACGCTTCAGTTGCTCAAACGCCAACTGGAGAGCACCCCGCCCTTTGGGTTCGAGATGGTCGAGAACGACCTGGTATTCTCCACGCGGCTCATACACAGAAAGTCGCCCTCGCACGACGACATGCAGCCCCTCCTCCAGGCCGAACCGCAAACGAACGGCCGCCGAACGGAAGATCACCGCCCGAATCTGACTCGTCTGGTCCTTGAGTGTGCAGTAGAGATGCCCGGACGCCGGTGCGCGCAGGTTCGAAATTTCCCCTTCAAGCCACACCTCGGCAAAGTCAGTTTCGAGGGAAACCCGAACCATGGCGGTTAGTTCCGAGACGGTCAGGACTCGTCTCGCGGTCGACTCGGCAGGAGAAAGGGACGGGCGAGAATATGGAGTCGTGTGTCCTCTCATTTCTTGAAGCTCGCAAAGTACTCATCGATGGCTGCGAGGTTGGCGGGGGAGGGCTCACAGTCTATTGCCGCGTCCCCACCTAATCGATGAGGCGAATTCGTTCAAATGCGATCGCCTTGCCCAAGCGGGGATCGAGCTCAAGCAGGACCGCACAAAATACGGTCGGTCCAGAGGCAACTTCAAACCGCCGTGGCATCCCGGTCAAAAATTTTTCAATCGCCAATTCCTTCTTGACTCCGATCACCGAATGGAGCGGACCCGTCATGCCAATATCCGTGATGTACGCGGTGCCCTTCGGAAGGATTTGTTCATCGGCAGTCTGCACATGCGTATGCGTGCCGACGACAGCGACCACTTCCCCATCCAGGAAATGCCCCATGGCCATCTTTTCGGACGTGGCTTCCGCATGCATGTCGACCACGATCGCGGAAGTCTCCCGTTTCAACCGTGACAACTCGCGTTTTGCCGTTTGAAATGGGCAATCGATCGTCGGCATGTACACCCGGCCCATCAGCTGCAGAACCGCTAGTCGCTCCCCACCTGCGGTCTCAATGACGACACTCCCGTTTCCCGGAACTCCCACCGGATAATTTGCCGGACGCAACAAGCGGGGCTCCCGAGAAAAGTAATCGACCGCCTCTTTCTTATCCCAGGCATGATTTCCAGTGGTGATAACCGATATACCCGCTTCAAACAGTTCCTCAGCCAACTCCGGGGTGACCCCGAAGCCTCCGGCCAGGTTTTCACCATTGGCGATGACCGCATCGATACGGCGCTGTGCAATCAAGCGAGGCACTGCCCGAGCGACAGTCCGACGGCCCGGCTCTCCCATGATGTCCCCGATACATAGGACCTTCATTTGGCGTATTCCACGTATCGGCTTTCTCGAATGACAGTGACTTTGATCTGTCCCGGATAGGTCAGCTCCTGTTCGATCTTTTTGGCCAGTTCACGCGAAAGCTGAAAGGACTCGGCGTCGGTTATATCCTCTTGTCGAACAATGACGCGAATTTCACGCCCGGCTTGGATCGCGTACGCTTTCTGCACTCCCTTATGCCCCGTCGCCAGCGATTCCAGTTTTTCCAACCGCTTCACGTAGGACTCCAGAGCTTCCCGTCGCGCGCCAGGCCGGGCCGCCGACAACGCCTCGGCAGCCGCTACCAAGACGCTCTCCGGACAGATCGGCTCCACTTGCTCGTGATGCGCGGCGATCGCATTGACAATCTTGGAGGATTCGCCGTACTTCTTGGCGATCTCGGCCCCCAGCATGGCATGCGGCCCCTCTTCTTCATGGCTGACCGCCTTGCCGATGTCATGGAGCAACGCGCCTCGCCGAGCCAGTCTGACATCGAGACCCAACTCCGATGCCATGATGCCGCAAATATACGACGCTTCGCGGGCATGATAGAGGTTATTTTGCCCGTAGCTCGTTCGATACTTGAGACGCCCCAATACTTTGACCAACTCAGGATGAAAGTCTGAGAGCCCCAGCTCAAAAATAATTTTTTCTGCCTCTTCATACATCAGCTTGTCGATGTCGGCCTTGACCTTTTCGACGATCTCCTCGATGCGCGTGGGATGGATGCGCCCATCGTGCATCAGCCGTTCCAGGGACACTTTGGCAATCTCGCGCCGCAACGGATCAAATCCTGAGATAATCACTGCTTCAGGGGTTTCATCGATGATCAGATCAATGCCCGTCGCCGCTTCGAGCGCACGGATATTCCGCCCTTCCCGACCGATGATTCGACCTTTCATGGCATCGTTAGGAATTGGAACCACCGAAATCGTGGACTCCGATACATAGTCACGAACGACGCGTTGAATCGAGGTGGTAATGATCTCCCGAGCTTCCCGTTCGGCATTCTCACGGGCCTCTTCGATCGTTCGCTTGGCAATGCCTACGGCATCAAGCCTCGCCTGCGATTCCATCTCGAGGATCAATTGTTTCTTGGCTTCATCAGCCGTCATTCCGGCTATGCGTTCCAGAGCGTCGCGATGTTCGCGTTCGGCCTTGGCGCAGGCGGACTCTTTCGCCGCCAGCCCCTCTTCTCGTTTTGCGAAATCCGCCTCGCGCTTGCGTGACTCATTTTCCCGCTTCTCCAGGGCGGCAAACTTTGCGTCGAGCCCGCTTTCTCGTTGGATAAGACGCTTCTCCATCGCCGAGAGTTCGCCAAGCTTAGCTTTCTGCTCTTGTTCTAATTCGGACTTTGCTTTGAACACCAGATCCTTGGCTTCAAACCTGGCTTCCTTGAGAATATTCTCTGCTTCTCGCTGTGCGTTCTGCACAACCTGTTTGGCCAAGTCTTCCGCTTCAGCCTGTTTGGCGCCCGTCATCCGGCGTCGCAGGAATTCAAATACTCCTGCACCAACCACAGCACCGAAGATCACCGAAAGGATAATGTAAACAACAATTGCGGTAGAAATGGGAGTCACCCCCTTCTTGAAAGCAGTCAGATCAGATGAGCTCAACCTGGCACAGGCACCCCACCACAGACCCAGTGGAATGGGCGCCAATCACAATGTGGGGTGAAGAATGAAGAAGCCTTAGGAGACCGCGAGTCGTCTCGACTGGAAACGCCAGAGATCGTCAGGGTACGATATCGCCGTAAATAGCCAGCAAGTTTCTCTGTCTGCCCTTCCTCGGCTGTCGGTTTCCAGACATCAGCCATTGAAGTGGGTCAGCTATCGAAACTGTCCTGGAAGGTAGATACTCGCTCCGTCCGGCAGGTATCTGCCGAATCGCCTCAAGATCAGAAAAAGACCGTCGCATGGCCGCCTGAAGCCCCCGCCCCAGCACGACCCACATGAGCATCCACCGAACCGACACTTCGTATCCCATCAGGCAAACATTCTCTCTCATTCTCTCAGCATTCGTTTCCACTAGATGAACGACCTGTCGATGTCATCCTTCGTACTCATCCGCTCACCCGCACATTCACTTATGTACACGATAACAAAGGGACCCTTTGAAAGCAAGGTGAATCACCGAAAGAGCGATGTCGGCATCTGTTCGTCGATCGATTCCATCAACGTCACCATCCGCCGTTCGACATCAGCCTCCCCTTGGACCCGCTTTTTCTCAGACTCAAACAGCTGGTGGGCAAGGTTGATCGCCGTCAGCACCGCCAACTTCGATGGAGTCGTCGTCTTCATCCCTTCCGCCAGATGTTTCATATGATCGTCGACAAAATGGGCCAGCCGCCGGATATAGGCATCATCGCCATCTCCCGTGATCGCGTACCGTTGACCATATATTTCTACATCAATGGTCTTAGTCAATGGCCACCTCCTTAGGATCCTCGACACATTCAAGCAGCTCCATCTCATTCATGACTTTTTCGATTCGCGCCTTGATGTCCATCCGTTCCTTTTCCCATTTGTGATTCACATCATCCTGCGCAGCCAGCCGCTGACGAGCCACCTTGAGCTCTTCCTCCAATAGCGCATTCTTTCGTTTGAGCTCTTGGACGAGCTTCACCAAGTCACGAATTCGAGTTTCCAATGCATCAAGCCGATCCAACGCCATAATCAACCCCTCTTCGTTATTGCCCCTACAGATTGTGGCGCACTATAAAAACTTCACAAAATCTTGTCAAGAAACGGTCTTTTGAACCCCCGCCAGACGCAGATATTCCTTGTAGCTACGCAGAACCCGTTTGACGTATTGCCTGGTCTCCTGGTATTGGATCAACTCGACGAATTCATCCTCACTCCGTCCCCGAAAGGTCGCCGCCCAGGTTCCCACAACAATCGGGCCGGCATTATATGCGGCGATCGTTCGCACCACATTTCCGGCAAACTGTGTAAACAGTTGCTCTACATACCGGGCCCCGATCCGGATGTTGATCTCTTGATCGAACAAATCTTCTCGGGTTAGGCTTGGCAGACGGTGCTGTTGAGCCACGGCATTGGCGGTGGCGGGCATGACCTGCATCAATCCGATCGCCCCGACACGCGAGACGGCTCTCCAATCATATTGACTTTCCTCACGAATGATCGCTGCAACAAGAAACGGATCCACCCCGTTGGCTCCCGACATTTTAATCGTGGGAATCAACCCGGTTGGATAGGCCACGCTCCAAAGTCCATCTGCGAACGCTCCGCCAGTTCGCTCCAACTTCTCACGGAATCGAGACCGGACCAGGCGCAAGGCATGATGATAGGCACCAACCTCGTTCAACATCATCGATAACGTGGCCAATACCTCAGGGTCGCGACTATACCGATCTGTCAATGCACCGAGCTCTCTCGCGGCATCGTGCTCGAGACCGAGTGTCCTGAGTTCCACCGCCCGCCGGTATGCCGGCTGTAGCTCAATCTGCATGCGACCACTTGTCTGATTGTCCTGAACCGACGTCTGGGTCACCTCCAGGACAGGCTGAGTGGACGAGGTAACGACGACGGAACCTTCCTGTTTCGTCTGCCCAGAAACCGAGAGGTCTGTGTGTTCACGCGCCAACTGGCAATAGTAGGTGTACGGAAACCGGTGACAGAGCAGTGCGAATGTCTCTTTTGACTTCGCATCTTCCACCTGGTCGTAGGAACGAGCAATCCAGTAGAGCGCCTGGGGTTCAAAGTCGCTGTCCTTCTGATCGACGATCTGCCGCCACACGGTGACCGCGTCCTGATAACGAGCCGTTCGATAGAGTACCCACCCTTCCCGCCATTGTGCTTCCGCTCGTTGAGAAGCCGGCTCTCCAAACTTGGCCACCTGTTGATACCGTGCGATCGCCTCATCGAACCGCGCCTCATCTTCCAACCAGATCCCGGCAAATAAATTGATCTGCCCTTTCTGTTCTGGAGTCATCGTTCGCTTCGGGAGTGTCCGGCAGAGATCCAATAACTTTTCCCCGAGTCCCTGTCTGAGATAAACCCTCCCCAGCCATACACTCGCTTCATCCGCCCGAGGTCCTTGTTCAGCGGCCAGCGCCTGAAAGGTGTCGCGTGCCTGATCGTAAAGCTTCAACCGGACTTGGGCGATTCCCAGTTTGAGTTTGGCATCCCCCCGGTGCGGAGAAGACGGGTCATGCGCCAAGAACTTTTTCAACTCCTCGATTGCCTCCGCGTGTAGCGACTGCCCTAGGAAAGCCTGGGCACGTTCATAATGCGTGTCGGGCGTTGCTGTCCACGAGACCCCCCCAATATTGCCCCCAAGCAGAGTCTCGGCTTCCTTGGCCTCTTTCGTCTGCGGAAACTTCGTCCAGAGCTGCTTGAGCGTTTCTCGTCCCTCCCCCAATTTGTTCTCTCGAAGATAACAAGATGCCAACCGCAACCAGGCCTGAGAGATCTGCGGATCCTTTTCATTAATATTGACGGCCTTGACGAACCAGGACACGGCCTCGGGACAGCTGGATGCCTGATACCATGCTTCCCCGGCACGGAGCGCCACCTGATTGAGAAGATTGGAATCGGGAACCGCTTGCGGCACTCCCTCAAACATGCCAGCGGCCTCCTTGGCCTCCCCTGAGCGGAGCAAGGCCTCTCCGATCCAGAATCGAATATAATCGTCGAGCACCAGAAAGTCCCGCTGGGCTGCCCGAAGATATGGCAGAGCGCCTGCGGGGTTCCGATCGATCAAGATGACCCCGGACAGTAACCCGGCACGTTTGGCCCACAGCGTGGCGGGAAATTCCTCCATTATCTTTCGGAGACGTTCCAGCTTGAGCGCCACCACTTGATCTTTCGTCAACGCGTGCCCCAGGCGCTCCTTCGGCCATGCCGCCGCCACAAAACAATCCTCCGCGCTCTTACAACCATTGGCCGTCGACTGTTCGGATGTCTCAACTTGCGCCGTATATCCGTCGCTTGCGAGAAAACCTCCGAGCGCGAGCGCCAGGCTGGATACGACCGCCAGCCCGCAGCCCCTGATCGAATGATGCTTATTATAGGTCTTCATACGCGGCCCGCCGACACTCGTCCGCGTTCATTATATACGGAGCCGTCCTCAATGGAAGAAGTTTCAGGACCCGATAATAGGCATGGCCGTATGCGGCATGAGTTCCGCTTATGGTAGATTGAGAAGTTAAGGATGATATTGCCGACTTGCCAATGACCCCTTCCGGCACCGTGACAACGCTCTTGAATCTCACAGAACCGCAGATGGTGAAGTTTGTCCGTGCGCATCGCTGGCCAGACTATCGTGCAAAACAAATCTTGCGCTGGATCTACCAACAACGGCTTCGAACTATCACCGATATGACCGATCTCCCCATGCAGGATCGCATGACGCTGTCTCAATCCGCCATGATCGGGCGCTCCGCGCACGTCACGGTCTTGCCGTCCCGGGACGGAACGCGCAAATTGCTATTGACCCTCAGCGACGGCATGTCGATCGAAACGGTACTGATCCCGGATGAGGATCGGCTGACGCTCTGCGTGTCAACTCAGGTCGGCTGTATGTTGAATTGTGGTTTCTGCCTGACCGGACGAATGGGGCTTAAACGCAATCTGAAGCTTCACGAAATCATCGATCAGATCCTGACCGCGCAGGACCTGCTGAGCTCCGATGAGCACATTACGAATCTCGTGTTCATGGGGATGGGAGAACCACTGGCCAATTTGGACAGTCTTAAGGCTGCCGTGACCGCTTTGACCAACAAGCCGTGGGGTCTTGGGTGGTCGCGTAGACGCGTGACGGTGTCGACGGCGGGGCTGGCGTCACGCCTTCCGGAAGTCGCAGCACTCGGCGTAAATCTCGCCATCTCGCTCAATGCCACCACTGAAGAACAACGGCGAGAGCTGATGCCTGCCGCCAGCGAGATCGCTTCACTGAGATTACTCCTGGCTGCTTGTCGCCGCTATCCGCTCACCTCTCGCCAACGACTGACCTTCGAATATGTGCTGCTTGCCGGAGTAAACGATCATGCGGCTGATGCTCGCCGACTTGTCCAATTGCTGAGAACCATGCGGTGCAAGGTCAATTTGATTCCGTTTAATGAATTTCCAAGTAGCCCTTTTCATCGCCCGTCTGAACAGGCGGTTCTTCGCTTTCAATCCATCCTCCGCGACGCCGGCCTCGATGCGTTTATTCGAAAGAGCCGAGGACGGGACGTTCTCGGCGCCTGCGGGCAACTAGGAGAACCCTCCAGCAACCAACCCTCCCTTACCTTGACACCTATTCAAACTCGTTGCTAGCATGATGTGTTCCACCTTCATAATGATCATGCGGACTATCCGGTATCATTGGCACATTCGCCTCTTAGTTGTGCTTCTCGCCTTCGGCTCCACCTCGATCTCGCTCGGAGCAGAACCGAGCGAGTACATCCTCTCAAATGGCATGAAAGTGCTGTTCGTTGAGGCTCCCAAGGCTCCAGTGGCCACGGTGCAGGTATGGTACAAAGTCGGTTCTCGAAACGAGGTCATGGGACGGGCCGGACTCTCACACATGCTTGAGCATATGATGTTCAAAGGCACGGCAAGGTATCCAAAAGGCTCGTTTTCACGAATCGTCAGAAAGAATGGCGGGATCGACAACGCGTTTACCGGACAAGACTTCACCGCCTATTTTGAGAATGTGGCTGCCGATCGTGTCGGACTGGCTCTCGAACTGGAGGCCGATCGGATGCAGGGCCTTATTCTGGATCACAGCGAATTTCAGACTGAGCGCGACGTCGTGAAAGAAGAACGCCGCCTCAGATCCGAGGATGACCCGCAGGGTGCGCTGGTTGAAGCGCTGTTTGCCCACGCCTTCCTCAGTCATCCCTACCATTGGCCCGTCATCGGATGGTTCGCCGATCTTGATGCGATGTCTCTCGAAGACTTGCAGCGCCACTATGATACATTTTACTCTCCCAACAACGCGACCTTAGTGGTCGTGGGCGATATCAAAGCTGAAACTCTACTTCCGACGATCAAACGTCTGTTTGAGCCGATCCCCAGAGGTCCCTCACCCAAGCAGACCCTGCCGCCGGAACCGGCACAGCGAGGCGAACGCCGTTTTCTCTTGAAGCGCGAAGCGCAGGTACCGTTTGTCATGATGGGGTTTCGCGTACCCAACTATTCGAACGAGGACTCGTATGCTCTCGAGATCCTCGAATCGATTCTGTCTCATGGGAAAAGCTCCCGGCTCTACCAGAGCTTGGTCTATGACCAGAAGAATTCGTTGGCTGTCGGCGCCGAGTACAGTGTGCTGCAGACGGATCCCGGCCTTTTCTATTTCTACTCATTGGTGAATCCCAGCGCGAAGGTCGAAGGAGTCGAAGAAGCCATCGAGCGTGAGATCGTGCGGCTCCAGAATGAGCCGCCGTCCGAGCAGGAACTTCAGCGGGCCAAGAACCAAGTGGAGGCGACCCGAATCTTCGAGCAAGATTCGAATTTTCGCCATGCCATGTTGATGGGGCAGGCGGAATCCGTCGGCGCCGGCTGGCGTCGAATCGATCAATTCGTGGAACGTATCCGGGCGGTTACGACGAAGGACATCCAGCGTGTTGCGAAGCAATATCTCACCCAGGACAATCGGACTGTCGGAATTCTCATTCCTTCGCCCTCTCCCCCCCCCGACTCGATCCCCACAGCCGCGCATGAGGGGAAATCATAAAAGAATTATGGTGACCGAGCCGAGAGACCAGAAGCAACATTCTCTTGTCCCTCGATCCATTCGAAGGTGGCTGGTAACCCTCATGGTGGTGCTGGTCCTGTGCGGGTTGTGGGTCGCGAAGCCCGGGCATACCGCGGACATATCACCCACGAGATTCACCACCCCGAATGGGATGACCGTTCTCGTACTGGAACAACATTTCCTCCCGATCGTTGAAATCCATGCCCTCATCAAGACCGGCTCAGCGCAAGATCCTCCGGAAAAGGCCGGTCTGGCGAATTTGGTCGCCAGCCTCCTAGACGAAGGCACAGCAACCAGATCCTCCAAGCAACTAGCCGAACAGATCGACTTTGTCGGCGGTTCGTTGGGAGCCCAGGCGAGTGAAGATTTCACGACCGCCTCGGCGCGCACGCTGAAGAAGGACATCGACCTCGGGTTCACTCTCTTCGCTGATATTCTTCAACGCCCCGCTTTTCCAAAACACGAGTTCGAACGAGTCCGATCGCAGATCCTTGGGGAAATCACCAGCGATAATGACGATCCCGGGCATGTCGCCATGAAGGCCTTCAATCAACTGGTCTTTCAGAATCATCCCTATCGTTGGCCGGTGAATGGAACGGAGGAAACGTTGGGAAAGATCACCTTGGCAGATGTGCAGAACTTCTACGCCAAAGAGTATGTTCCCCATCAAGTCATTCTCACCATTGTCGGTGACGTCACGGTGGAACAAGCGACGACGCTCGTCCAGACACATTTTGGATCCTGGAAGAAAGGGGTGATCCAACCCAGAACGGTCAAGAAGCCGGCTGTCATCGACAAAAAGATCGTGCAGCTCATCGAAAAGGATCTCACACAGTCGACCATTGTGATCGGTCACCCCGGAATTACTCGGACCAACCCTGATTTTTACGCCGTCACCGTCATGAATCATGTGTTAGGGGCCGGGGGATTTTCATCACGACTCATGGATACCATCCGAGACAAGCAGGGGCTCGCCTATGGCATTACCAGTCATTACGATGCCCGATTGATGCCGGGTTCTTTCTGGATCAACCTCCAGACCCGCACCGAAACCACCAATCAGGCGATCAACGGCGTCTTGGCTGAAATGAAGGCGATTCGAGAGGCCCCGGTGAGCGATCAAGAATTGGCCGATGCCAAAGCATTTTTGATGGGCAGCTTCCCCTTACGGCTGGATTCTACGGCGAAGTTGGCACAAGTCTTGGCCCAAGTGGAATTTTTTGGGTTGGGGTTCGACTATTTTAGTCAGTACCCAAAATGGATTGAACGAGTGTCGAAAGAGGATGTGCAGCGCGTGGCCAAGCAGTACCTCGACCCTCAGCACTACGCGCTCGTCGTCGTGGGCAATATTGCCAAGGCGAAAGTGCGTCACTAGGCTCGAGAAAAGCGCACACTATGCAACCGTCCCTTCTCCAACGGAAACTCGATCGACTCCGAACTCTCCTGACGGAGATGGACTCGGTCGTGGTGGCATATTCCGGTGGAATCGACAGCACCTTCATTCTTAAAGTCGCCCACGACCAACTCCACGAGAAGGCGGTCGGCATCACAGCCGTCTCACCGACGTTTCCATCGATTGAGTTGGAAGCCGCCGAACGTGTCGCTCAGGAGATCGGCGCCCGTCATGAAACCGTACAGACGGATCAGCTGGCCATGGATGACTTCGTTAGGAATGACGCGAATCGCTGTTTTCACTGTAAGACCGACCTCTACCAACTTCTTGGGAATCTCCGGCAATCAAAGGCTGCCGCCTATGTCGTAGATGGAACCAACCTGGACGATCTGGGTGATGACCGTCCCGGCCTCAAAGCGGCTCGGGAATGGGGCGTGCGCAGCCCGCTCGTTGAGGCTGAGCTGTCGAAAGCCGATATTCGCATCCTTGCCAAGGAACTCGGACTTTCGAATTGGAACAAGCCGGCCGCGGCCTGTCTTTCGTCAAGAATCCCGCGTGGGATCGTGATCACCAACGAACAATTACGCCGCGTCGAAGGCGCGGAAGCCGTGCTCAATCGTGAGGGATTCCGTCATTTTCGAGTGCGAAATCACGGCGAGATCGCGAGGATTGAATTGGCGCGTGACGAACTCCCTCGGCTGATGGAATCAGATCGGTGTGCAGAGATCAGTGCGAGGCTAAAAGCGCTGGGGTTCAAATTCGTGACAGTGGATTTGGAAGGATACCGACCGGGTGGAGTCAGCCTTGGCTGACACCACCGCGTTGCATGGCGTTACCGCTGGTAGGATCTTGCAAGCGCCTCGAGCGCTTCGTCTGCGAACTTTCGCTGATCGGCTTCCGTCAAGCTCCGCTGCACCACTTTTTCCGCCACCATAAGAGCGAGTTCAGTCGTCTGGGTTCGGATGTCGTGCAGAGCCTTACGACGTTCTTGCTCGATCTCGCGCGTCGCATCGCCTTTGATCCGCTCGGCTTCCGAGGTCAAGCGCTGCTCGTTTTCTTCCATCAGCCGCTGCGCGCGTTCTTTCGCCGCCACGAGGATGCCTTCCGCTTCCTTTCCCGCCGCGCTGAGTTTTGCTTCATATTCCTTAAGTCGGCGTTCCGCCTCGGACCGATGACGCTCGGCTTGATCCAAACTGTCCTTAATCTTTTTTTCCCGTTCCTCGAGAATGGCCAAGATGCCCGGGAAGGCGTACTTGTAAAGCACAAAAAACAGGATCGCGAAGGATACGATCTCCCAGAAAATAAGAGAGGAAAAAAAATGAGATTCAAACTGCGGCATAGCAACTCCCCTAGACAGAGGGAACAGAGGGATAGGGGGATATGGGGGTATTCGCTTCGCCCGCTATCCCAATTGTCCCATTACCCCTGTAACCTGTTTATTTCCTGAGGCCCATGATGATGAACGCGATGACCAAGCCGTACAACGCGATGGCTTCGACCAGTGCGAACCCGATCCACATGTACTTGCCGACCCGGCCCTCGGCTTCTGGCTGTCGCGCCACCGCTTCGATCATCTT